>JBMZJT010000001.1:0-58557 GCA_049617695.1 Thermoplasmatota archaeon
ATCCACTGTCCTGGGTTGTTCTCACAGTTGCCGCGCGTGCGTAAATGTAGGGCTACCAAGGAAGCAGAGGAAGAAGGGCCTGAAGTTTAGACCAGGCGGTTTTGGCGGCGTGGCCGGAAGTCGACGACGCTGCGAATCAATTCGTCCTCGGCCAGAACCTGGCGGGTAGAATCGATGGGGCAACTCATCTGGATTTCGCGGGTGCGGCCGTAGCGTCCCTTGCTGATGACGCGGGCCGTGAAGATGCCGAGCATGTCCAGTTCGCTGATCAGGTCCGTGATGCGGCGCTGGGTCAGGATGTCGCTGCCCGTCGCCTTGCACAGGTCCTTGTAGATCGCGAAGACCTCGCCCGTCGTCAGGGTGTGGACGCCGACGGCCTTGTTGTCCTCTTCACCGAGGATGGTGGCCAGCAAGACCAGCTTGCTCTGGGTCGGCAGGGTGCGCACGACTTCGCTGATGCGGTCCAGTTCAATCTTGTTCTGGGCCATGCGGACGTGGCTTTCGCTCACGGTCTTCTGGCGTTCGCGTTCACAGAGTTCGGCGGCCACGCGCAGCAGGTCCAAGGCACGGCGGGCGTCGCCGTGTTCACGGGCTGCTAGGGCGCTGCACAAGGGGATGACGCTGTCGTCCAGGACGCCTTCCTTGAGCGCCATGTGGGCGCGCTGGGTGAGGATGTCCTCGAGTTGTTGGGCGTCGTAGGGGGCGAAGATCATGCTTTCTTCGCCGAGGCTGCTCTTGACCCGGGGGTCCAAGAATTCCGTGAACTTGAGGTCGTTGCTGATGCCGATGACGCTGACCTTGTTGTTGGCCAGGTCGCTGTTGATCCGAGTCAGCGTGTAGAGGACTTCGTCGCCCTTGAGCTTGTCCACTTCGTCGAGCACGATGATGGTGACTTCGCCGGGTTTGCGGTTGTTGTCCACGGTCCAGCGTTCGTCGTCGCCCTTGGTGTTGCCATCGACGTAGCGGCGCAGGGCATCGTACACTTCGTCCGTGGGCCAGCCGGTGAATGGAATGCGGTGGCTCCACTTGTCGGCGGGGACGAAGGCGTTGGCGATGTTCTGCAGGACGCGGTACTGGGTATCGACGACCTCGCAGTTGATGTAGATGAGATTGACACGCTTGCCGAGCTCTTCGCCCTTCGCGCTCAGTTCTTTGCCGACGTACTTGACGCAGGCGGTCTTGCCGGTGCCGGTCTTGCCGTAGATGAAGACGTTGCTCGGCGTTTCGCCGCGCAGCGCCGGCACCAAGATGCTGCCCAGGCTGCGGATCTCGAGATCGCGGTGGGGCAGGTCATCTGGCGTGTAGGACGAGCGCATGACTTCCTTGTTCTGGAAGAGCGGCTCGACCTCCAGCAATTGTCCAAACAGATCATTGACCAATGGTGAATCCTCCCATGCCATGACCTTGATTTCCTCTGGAGGACACCTGGTTCCGCTCCCATCGGTTCCAGGCGCATCAACGGTCGTAGGCGAAGTAAAACCGTCCAATCCCGCACTGCACATAACCCCTCCCCCTTCCTTCTGCAACCCCTTCATTTCGCATGGAAATCTCTGCCAAGGAGAGCTTGGTCAAACGCTGGTTCGTGTGACGCAAAACGGCGTCGCGACCCATCCGTGCGATGGCCGCCGACAGCTCGAAAATGCCGTCCCTGGCCGAGCTTCCGCCCCAAATCAACATGCGCTGTGGCCGCGCGTGGCGTGCACAGGAAGCGTCGCTTCAGGCGATGCCGTCGCGGACCTTCACGGCCACGCCGTTCTCGAAGTCGAGCATCTCCTCGGCGTTCATCAGGGCCTGGCCCACGGCGACCAGGTCTCCGCTGCCATCGACAATCAGGCACTCGTCGCCGGGGCGCAGCCCCTCATCGCAGGCGACAATGAACTTGGCAAACGCCGACTTGCCCTCGCGATTGAATGCCACGCTGTCATCGTGGACCGTCACGCGCATCGGAATGCCGGCAGCGTGCAGAATCTTCGCGCCCGCCGGTTTCAGGGTAAACAGGGCGTCCTGGGCGCGCAGGCTCAAGATGTGCTCCCCGTTGAGGTGCACCGTACGCATCTTGCCGGTCGCCTTGGAGCGTTCGCATTTCAGATTGCCATCCGTCAAGGCGTGGCCGGCGCCGGCGCCAAACTGCCAATCCGCGGTGCGCAGGACTTGCATGAGATCGCGGTCGAAACCGCCCTTGGGGCCCGGAGGTCCCGGGATGCCAGGCATGAAGTCATGGGCTTCCAGGAAGGCGTCCTTGGTGGTGCCCACCCAGCCCATGTGGGCTTGATCGAGATCGCCCAGGGCCGGCAGGACGGACTGGGCAAAGGGATACGCCTCGTCCAGTCCCAGGGGCACGGGGCCAAGGCTGCTGATGACGACGTGATCTTGTTCCTCGTCCAAGGGGAGCTTGCGCGCACGTTCGTCGCCGCCGTCCTTGCGGGCCAAGGCAGGGCCAAACGGCTTGTTGGCGGGTTCCTTGTGCATGGCGACTTCGCGCTTCTCCTCGCCTTCCTCGGCATAGGGCGTCGAAACCTGGGCTTCGACGGGCTCGCCAATGGGCGTGAAGCGCTCCTGCATGCGGGTCTTGATGCGGTGGAACACGGGGCGGTTGTGGGTCAAGCCACCGGTGTAGCGCATGGCCTTGCCTCCGCTCAGGGGCTCGCGTTGTTCGAGCCACGCCTGGTATTCGGGGGCACGCAGGCGGCGGGTCGCCGCAGCCAGCAACGGGTGGCAGGCGGCGCGTTGTTCGACCAATTCCCACAAGACGCCGTCGCGAATCGCGGTGCGGATGCGGCGTAGGTCGGTGAAGCAGACGTCCAAGTTGTGCAGCGCTAAGGCCCGCTCTGCCGCGAATCCGGGGCTTTCAGCCTCCTTTTGGCGAATCCGCGCCTGGGCAGATGCATAGGTCCGGTCGGCATCGTCGGGAACGCCGGCGCGGCGGCGCTTCTGTTTGAGTGCCTTGCTCAATTCCTTCGGCGTCCATCCATCCAGCATCGGCGCGTGGACTGGCCATTCGTCCAAGTCAGCCACGTGCAGGGTGCCGCCTTCCCACATCATGCGGCCGTCCTTGGCGTACTTGGCGTAGCTGCTGCTGTCAAACAAGTCGCAGCCAAGCGCCGTCGCCAGGGGGAACACGAGGGGGTGCCCGGCGCCGAACAAGTGTACAGGGCGATCCTTGCGCAGGTGCTGCTGCGCGTTGAGGATGATGTCCACCAATTCGGGGTACATCTGCTGCTCCATCACGGGCACGACGCCGCCGATGGTGGTGTAACCCGTGTCCAGTTCCCGGTGGGCGCCGGCGCAGGCTTGGCGCAGGTCCATGTGGAGGCCACCTTGGACGGTGGCATTGATGTAGGGCGTGTTGGCGCCACGTCCGCGACCGTCTGGCTCGGCGCGCCAGGCGGTGCGTTGCTTGCTGGCAGCCGCCGTGCGCTCCAGAGTCGTCGCCACGGCTTGCTCGGCTTCCTCCCGGGTCATGTCCGGGGTGACGAACAAGTCGAGGCAGGTCGCCACATCGACGCCCATGTCCGCTTGGAACTGCACGATTTCCTCGGGGCCGACTTCGACGTCGCCGTAGACGTACATCTGGAACGTGCCGGAGTCCGTCATCAAGGCGCCGTCCCAGTCGACCAGGTCATGCACCCCGTTCTCCAGTGCATGTTTGCGCAGGTGGTCGTGTTTGTGGATGACGTAGCTGTTGGTGATGATCATCTCGGCACCAAACCGCTGGGCCATCTCCTTGGGGGGTACCAAATCGATGTTCGGATTGACCACCGGCATCATCGTCGGCGTCGTCACGGCTCCGTGTGGCGTCGTGAAGCGGCCGATGCGGCCCGCTGCGGCGCGGCTGATGATGTCGAAGGTCATGGGGTCGCCGACTCGGAGGTCCTTCATAACCGGACCCGGCCCTGGAAGCCAACCTTATCATCCACCTATTGTGAGGCGCCCCTTGGACATGGCCGACCTGCTGTCCTCCAAGCTGCCCATCGCCCCCCGCCCGACCGTGCAGGTCCACGGCTTTGCGGAGGCTGAACTGGAAGCCGAATCGCAGCGCCTCGCCGCCCGCATCAACGACCCCGAACGGTGGGGTTTGGAGATGTGCCGGATGATTGCGCCGCTGACGCTGCGCATCAACCGGCTCAAGGAGGAACAAGGCGTGTTCCTCATGGCCCACAGCTATCAGACGCCGGACATCGTCTATGGCGTCGCGGATGCCGTCGGTGATTCCTATGGCCTGGCCAAGAAGGCCGCCCAGAGCGATGCTGACACGATTCTGTTTAGCAGCGTCCGTTTCATGGCCGAGACGGCCAAGATTGTCAATCCGACCAAGCGCGTTCTGCATCCAAGCCCCGAAGCCGGCTGCAGTCTCGCGGATGGTATCACGGCCGCTGACGTGCGCAACCTCAAGGAGCAACACCCTGGCGTGCCCGTGGTGTGCTACATCAACACCACTGCCGATGTCAAGGCCGAATGCGACGTCAGCGTCACGTCGAGCAACTACCTGGACATCTGCCGCAACCTGCCAGGCGACGAGATCGTCTTCGTTCCCGACCAATTCATGGGCGCCCACCTGCAGAAGGCCATCCCGGAGAAGACGTTCCACGTCTGGGCCGGCTCCTGTGAGGTCCACGACCAATTCACGGCCGACGCCGCCAAGGCCTGGCGGGAAGTCGCCAAGGAACAAGGCCGCGAACTCCACATCTTGGCTCACCCGGAATGCACGGGTGAAGTGCTCCTGGAAGCTGATTTCGTTGGCAGCAGCGAGAAAATGATGGACTACGCCCGGCAACTGGAAGCGCAGGGCAAGGTCGACGTCATGCCCGTCACGGAATGTGGCACGGCCGATCGCATGCGCGCCGAAATCAAGGGCCTCAACATCATGGGCGCCTGCGTCCTGTGTCCCCACATGAAGAAAACCGGGCTAGGCGACATCCTGCAATGCCTGGAAGCGCCACGCGACGATCAGGTCATCCAGATTGATGCATCCGTGCTGGCTGGCGCGCAGGCCAACCTGGATGCAATGTTCCGCTTGGCGGAAGCGTAGCCAGCCACCACATCCACGCGGCCAAGGCGACGACTTCGAAGCGTTCGGCGAGGCCGTGCCACGCGCCGATGCGGTCCGTGATCAGCAGCGCGACGGCACCGGCCACGAAGACGCCCGTGGCGATGTGGAGGCCTCGGTTTTTGGCATGGATGCTGAGCAAGATCGTACCCAGACCCACGTTGACGAAGGCGGCAAAACCGATCGCATAGTGCAGGCGACCGGTTGGGGTGAGCCACGCGCAGCCTGCATCGCAGGGCACGAGCGCCGCACCCATCCAGTGGAGCACGTAGAATGCAATCATGCAGGTCAAGCCCACGGCGTGTAAGGCGGAGTCCCCCTTGCGCCAGCGGCCTGCAAAGAACAGGATGCCGAGTCCGGCCGCAACCGTGCCGCCGGCCACATACCAAGCGCGCAAGGGCGCGTCCGTTTGGCTCAGGGTGCTGATGTAGCCATGGATCATGTCATGGCCGGGGCTCAGCCAGCCCACGAGAAAGACGGTGATGACGGAGGCGATGCCCGCGGCGGGTCCAGCCCAATTTACCATGGCCGGGTCTGGATGCGACCGCCAGGGTCGAGGCGTCCGGTTTGCGGGCTGCCCACGATGACGATGTCGCCGCCGGCCTTGACGTCCTGTACGTGGGCTTGACCCAGTAGCAACACGTCGCCTCCGGCTTCGACATCGCCGTCAATCCTGGCGCCGTGTTCAATGACGACGCGGCCGACCGCGCGCACGGGGCCACGGACATGGCAGTCTGGGCCCACGATGACCTCGTGGCCACCTTGGACGTCTTGCCAGACCGTGACGCCGCGCGCAAGGATCACGCCGCCTGCATGCTCGATGAAGCCCTGCACGACGGCGCCGTGGCCGACGTTCAGGATGGCGGCATCATCGCCGGATTTCAGCGAAGGGACCGACGCCTTGGCGGGGACGAGGTGTCCCTGTTCAGTGCGGTGCAGCCCTTCGGCGATCCACGCCATTTAGCGGCGACGCAGCAGAGCAACGGCGACCAGGACGACGCCCAAGCCGAGGATGGGCAGGCCGGGGGCGTCTTCGCCGTCGCCATCGTCGGTGGTCGGGGTGGCGGCCATGTTCTTGATGACCCAGGTCACGTTCTGCTCGTTGGTGGGGCCGCAGGCGTCACTGGGGCCGTCCAGGCAGTGGCTGTAGGTGTAGAACGAGATGACGTCCTCTTCCCAGGCACCGGCCGGAGGCGTCCAAACGACGCTGAGGTTGCGCTGGCGTTCTTCGCCGGCGGGCAGGTTGACGACTTGGTGGAACAGGTTGCTGATGCTGCCGTTGACACCGATGTCAAGGAACATGACCATGGTGTTGCCGTTGGCCGTGATGTCGAGGCCGATGTCGAATGCGACGCTGCCGTTGTCCGCTTCCGTGAATTCGTAGGGGAAGTCGATGCTGGTGGTCATCGTGTGGCCCGGCTTGTAGGCGATTTGGAGGGGCTCGTGGGCGACGGAGCCGGTCAGGCCGCCGCCGGTGGCCGTCACCGTGAAGGTCTCCGGCACGTAGGCCATGGCATCGCTGGTGGGGTTGATCGTCAGGTCGATTTCCTTGACAATGCTCAGGGCGGGGTTGGCACAGTCGGCGCCAGGTGCGAAGTTGACCGTTTCACTGTCCGCGCCGAAGTAGTCGGGCAGATCGGTTTCCAGGGCGATGTCGATGCTTGCGCTCTGGCTCGCCAGGAATTCGCTGCAACCCAGGGTGACTTCGAAGGGAATCGTGGTCGCCTGGTCGTGGGGAATGGTTTGAGAAGAAATGCCTCCCGTGATGGAGAGGCCGGTGGCTTGCGCGGCACCCATCGGCGCGGCAAGGACAGCCGCCATCAGGAGGAACGGAAGCAGTTTCACGTTCATGGTGGGTGAACGACGAGCCCGGTTTGATTTAGGCTTTCTCCCGACTTGGTTGCGCGCTGCATCAACCCATCTGTATGGGCGCAACCAAGCGGCGCAGCGTGGCGATGGCGGAGAGGCTAGCCAAGTAGCTCGTGCGTGGATTGGTGGGGCTTGGCAGGTTTTCCACTTCAATCCGGGCCCGGCCAAAGTCGCCTTCAATGATGACCTTGTGGCTGTTGCGCGTGGCCAACGGATCGACGGCGACTTGCACCCAGGTGTCATCAAACCCGAGCCCCGCAAGACTCAGGGCTGCGGCGACGTTGACGTTCTTGGGGAAGCGCTCGACTGCTTCGCGTGCCGGCCCGTTGAACAGGAGCGTCCACTTGTCGACCGCGTGATCCAGGCCTTGTGGTGGCTTCGTGGTGACGAGGGTCACGCTCCGCACTTTGGCTTCATTGGCGGCCACGAGGCCATCGATGCCCATGACGGCGCCGCTGGGCAAATGGATCCGTCCGCCGTGGGCCCTGGCGAGGCCGGTCAGCTCCGCGCGCAGGTCGTCGTCGGCCAATGCGCCGATGGTCAGCATCATGACGTCCTTGCCTGCGGCCAGGGCGTCGCGCAGAACGGTTTGAACGACGCCCTTGTTGGCACATTCCACCACGAGATCGCAGGCTTGCACCAGGGCATCCACGTCAGGGGCCACCTGGACCTTGGGCAAGGTGGACAGCGCGGCGGTCGCATCGGGGTCCACGTCATGGATGTGAATGCCGTCCACGTCCATGGTCGAGGCGGCCCGGACCACGTCGCTGCCAATGGCGCCACAGCCGACGACTCCAATGTGCACGGAGGGTCCACTCGGGTCCGTCTCTTAACGGCGGCGGGCAAGCAATGCAATCAGCAGGCCCGGGAGCACCAAGGCGCCGGCGCTGGGAACATAGACGCCTTCCGTTTCTGCTCCCAATGTGAACGTCTCGGTCGGCCCCTTGCGGCTCGGGTCGTGAACGAACGACTGCGCCACTTGGATGGAGAATTCCTCGTTCACCTGATTCTTGCCGTTCTCGAAGGGAGTCACGTACGTGACCGTGAACGTGGCACAGTCTCGCGGGTCGCCAGCGGCATCCAAAACGAGGGATTCCGGGGCCAGCGGGAAGCCTTTGGTGTCTTGCGTCACGACTTGGAATTCGAACAGGGACGCACCATTGGCGTGGTTGCAAATGGTCACTGGGTACGGAATTTGTTCCTGGGGTCGGCCTTGGGCTTCTGGTTCCTCCACGCGGAGCTCGAAACCGGGCAGGTACTCCATTTGCAGCACCATCTGGTTTTCCCAGGCCACGCTACCGTCGCTCCAAGAGAGGCGATATGTGGCCTCCTGCACTTCCAAAGCTCGCAGGATGTCGGTCGCCGTGACTTCCACGCTCACGCGCTCGTAGGCGGCATCGGCGCCGGCGCATGCCGTTCGGTCAAAATGCACGGCCGACGGTGCCGCGATGGTCACGCCATCGGGTGCAGCGAATTCGAGGTACGCCGTGCGTGCGGCGCCCCCCGTCAGATCTCCTTCGAGTGGGTGCGTCAATTCATGGCATTCTGCCACCATGATGCCTTCCATCGTGACCGTGGTGTCGGGAAGGAGGGGCTCGCGCCACACATCCAAATCCATCGAGAGAGCTTGGGCCGGCGCAGCCACCAAGAGCGGAACGAGCAACCAACGAAGTGCGCGCATCGGCAAACGTTTCGTCTCACGTACAAGTCCATTTTGGACAGTGGATGCAAGCGACGGCACGTTTTCATGGCGCCTCGGCTGGGCCCCGCCGTGGACTGGATCGCCGCCTACTTGGAAGAGGATCGGGCCTTGCATGATGTGACGTCGCAGGCGATTTTCTCGAACCAAGTGCAGGGTGCCGCCATCATGCGTGCGCGCGACGCCGGTTGCATCGCCGGAATCGAGGCGGCGATCCAAGTTTTCGAGCGCGTGGATTGCCTGGCCGTGCCCCTCGTCCAAGATGGCGTGTGGGTGGACGCCGGCGCCGAATTGATGCGCATCGAAGGGCCGGTCCGAGGGCTGCTTGTCGGGGAGCGCCTGGCGTTGAACATGGTGGGCCGCATGTCCGGTATCGCCACGCAAGTCCGTCCGCTGGTTGAGCGCTTGGCCAAGGCATGCAGTGGTGCCGTCATTGCTGGGACGCGCAAGACGACACCGGGGTTCCGTGCATTCGAGAAAGCCGCGATCGTGATTGCCGGCGGGGCGCCTCATCGGATGACCCTCGAAGATGAGGCCATGATCAAGGACAACCACCGCGAAGCGGCCGGCAGCGTCGCGGCAGCCGTGCAGGCGGTCAAGGCAGCCCACCCTGAAACCATCCTCACAACGGAGATCGAATCGTTGGAGGATGCCTTGGCTGCGGCAGAGGCTGGCACGGATTGGATCATGATCGACAACCAGACCCCTGCGACGGGCCAGGCGTGGGCGAAGGCGGTCTGGGCGGCGCATCCGAACGTGAAAATCGAGGCAAGTGGCGGCATTGGCCCCGATGACGTGGCGTCCTATGGTTGGGCTGACCGCATCAGTTTGGGCTGGATCACGCATCATGCGGTGAGTCTTGATGTGGGTCTGGACTGGGAGGCTGCATGACGAACATTCCAGACGACCACCCGCGGGCCGAGAGCCTGCGCACCCGGGAGGCCATGAAGGCAGCCGTCGAAGCTGGGCTTGTGCATGCTACGGGCTTGATTGCCCATGGACGCGGCGAGGCCTTCGACTATCTCTTGGGTGAGCGGACCGTGGATGCGGCCATGCCAGCGATTCGTCACGCCGCGGCGCTCATCGAGCGTGCCAAGCAACCGGTGCTGAGTCTCAACGGCAACGTCGTGGCGCTGGACGCCCCCGGCTGCGCCGCCATGCAACAGGCGTTTCCGGGGCTGCGCCTCGAAGTCAACTTGTTTCACCGGACGCCGGAACGCATCGAACGGCTCGTGCAGGCCGTGGAGGCTGCCGGCGCCGTGGATGTGCTCGGACGGGATCCCGATGCACGGATTCCGGGACTCCAATCGGACCGCGCGCTGTGCTGTGAGGCAGGCATCGGCGGCGCCGACGTGGTCCTCGTGCCTCTGGAGGACGGGGATCGCTGCGAGGCGTTGGTCGCGATGGGAAAGACGGTCATCACCATTGACTTGAATCCACTGAGTCGCACGGCACAACGAGCCCATGTGACCATCGTGGACGAGTTGCGGCGGGCGCTGCGTGCCATCATCGCTGCGAAGGGAGCTCCACTCGCGGCTTTTGACAATGATACAAATTTGTCCACGATGCGTCGGGAAATGGCACAAACCTTGGCCTGAACGCCCCGATATTTCGGATCCAGACCAATCACCTTTTCTTCTCCCCCACCGACTAAATCACCATCACCATGGTGCGAGCACTCCTCATCGCCGCCGTGCTTCTGATCGGCACGGCCAGCGCGGCCGACGCAAATCGCCAAGAAGATACATGGCAGGCCGAGGCCGACATTGATGCAACCGCCATGGCCGCCCTCGAAGATTGGTACTTGTTTGGCACGGCGGACACCACGCCCACCACGGGCCAAGATATTGAGCCCAATCAGCCCGTCTGGTACCTCTGGAATGAAGCGGTCCGGGTTGGACAACCTCCCGAATGGCGGCAAGATCGCAGCGGCACCTCGGATCCTGAGTGCGTCATTGTCCCGAATCTCGCGGGTGTCCCTCCGGTGTTCACGGACTGTGTCGGCAACGTGGTGGCCGTTGATCTAGCTTGGCGCAGCGAAGGCCAAGACGGCATCGCGTATGTGTTGGGCGTCAACGACGGTGATGGCGAAGGCAGCATGCAGTTGTTCACGAGTCAAGCTGGACTCCAGGATGCCTTCGCGTTTACTGGGGAAACCCTGAACGACGTGGCCATCAGTGGCGACGGCGACTACGTGGCCGTTGCAACCACGGTTTCGGGTGACGAACTTGGCGATCCCGATACCGGCAACTTGCGTCTCTTCAACTTCAATGCGGGCACCCTCATTTGGGAGCGCCCCCAGGATGATCCCGTGATGACCGTGGACATCGACGTGGCGGACAATGGCGCCACCGGGCGCATTGTCGCATCCTCGGACAGCTTCTTCCTCGGCTACGACCTGGGCGGTACGGTCTTCCGTCAAGCCCTTGGGGCCAACTTGGAAGCCACGAGCGTCGCGGTCTCCCACACGGCCACCCAGTGGGCTGTCGCGGGATTCACGCAGGGACATGTCAACTTGTATGGCTTGGAGACGCCACAAGTCTACGACCGACAAGCCAACGACAACCCGGACAACGAAGACATCGTCCAAGTCGCCATCACGGCCGATGGCCGCTTCTACGCTGCGGCCGACAGCGACGGGGATCTCTTCCTGTACAACAATGAATTCACAGACCTCGGCAGCCCTGGGCTGCTCGAAAAGATTGACCTCGGCACGACCATTCACGACCTGGCGTTCAGCCACAACGGTCGCTACCTCGTCGCCGCGGCCGACAGCACGGTCCACTTCTACCGCGTCAGCACCGGCGGCCTCCAAGAATACTGGAGCGACACGCGCACCGGGGCCGTCGAACACGTCGACATCTCAGGAGATGGCGCCACGGTTCTGGCGACCGTGGGTGACACGGTCCATCGCTACGAAGAAGAGCGGAAATTGACGTTCACTGGGCCTGTCAGCGCCCTCACCATCGAGCCGGGTGCCAAGGAACAGGCCACGGTCCAACTCAAGAATGATGGCAACCGAGATGTGGACATCGCGCTGAGCGCCGTCCTTCCGAAGGACTGGGGCGTTGAATTCGATCCCAAGAGCGTCACCCTGCCTCCTGGAGGCCAACAGAATGTCAAAGTCTCCTTGGTCGCAGCCGATGGTCACCCTGCCGGTGATGAACAGGTCATCATCAAGGCCGCCACGGGCTCCGGTAGCCAAGAAGTCACTCTTGACGTCGTGGTCCTCCAAGACCGTGTCTGGAACGTGCAGAGCAACGGCACACTCAACGTGGGCCTCGATGCAGGCGGCAGCGCCACCCTGACGGTTCTCGTGACCAATGAGGGCAATGCCGTGGATGAAACGACGATCATTGCGACCACCGACAAAGAAGGCTGGAGCGTGACGGCACAGCCGGCCAGCGTCCGCCTGGATCCTGGTGAAATGACCAAGGTCCGCATCGTCGTACAAGCGCCCAGCGATGCCAAGGAGCTCGAAACGGCGATGATTCAGGTGTCGGCACTGGCTGAACCCGACGTCGTCGTGGATTTGACGGCGACGGTCGGCGCCAACTTTGGCATCTCCTTTGCTGGCACGCTGCAAGGCCCGCTTTACCCGGATGAGCGCAAGTCGTTCGAATTGAGCGTCACGAACACCGGCAACGCGCCGGACAGCATCCAGATTCAGACCGAAGGTCTCCCTCGGGGTTGGGACCTCATCTACCCCGATGGCAACAATCCATACACGGTCTTCAGCCTCCAACCCGGTGCCACGACGACCATTCCCGTCACGGTTGCCGTGGATGACGATGCCGAGCTGGCCAACTATCAATTCCGCATCCGGGCCACGAGTCTTGGTGACAGCACCCAGAGTCAAGTCGTCACGATCACAGTCGCCGTGGAAGAGCTCCCGGTCGAAGAGCCGAAGGACAAGAAGAGTCCGGGGGCTCCGGTCGTTCTCCTGGTTTTGGCCCTGCTCGCCGTGGCCGGAACCCGCCGCTTCCGACCGTAACGACTATCAACTGACAAATCCACGAACGGCTAGAAAGGGCAGTTTGCCCTAGGAGTCGTGCATGCGTGGACAAATCATTCCTCTAACGATCGTGGCAACCTTCGTGCTTGGCACGTTGGCGGCCGCCGCCCCGGCGACCGACAGCCAGATCACTGCCGCCGAGAACGCCCTTGACAACGTCGGTCCCCTCGGGGAAGACGTGCTTCAGGGCGACTGGGAAGAAAAACAGGAACGCCACCGCTGGTACTACCGCGACGGCGATGTCCTCAACTACGCGCGCGAAGGCCGCAACGGCAACTGCTGCGGCTCCTGGTCGTACCTGTACGACCCCATCCAAGACCTGCCCGGCCTGGGCATCACCAGCGGCCCGGTCACCTTTGACTGGGGCACCATCACCAACGACTTCGAGCTGGACCGCATCGTCTCGTCCGCGCACATCACGACCGGTGGCAGCACCGATGTCTATGTTGAACTCCTCGACGGCGACACGGTCATTCCTGGCGCCACCGTTATCCACCAATTCGATGCGCTCGTGTCCAACCAATACGACACGCCCGTCATCAGCCTCCTGACCAACGGCCCCGAATACGTCTCCCTCGTCGAATTCGACCCGCCAGTCGTCATTGCCGAAGGCACCGACCTCAAGGTCCGCGTGTCTGCCCCGGACCCCGTGCCGACCGACACCCAGCCGACCGTCTTCAACTACGGCGCCGGCAGCATCGACAGCTACATTGAGCTCCATGGCAACATGGCGCGCGTCAACGCCTGGACCACGAACAACGACGGCGTCACAACCGACTCCTTCCCTCTTGCCCAAGACGCGCCCAGTGAAGATCGCCACATCCGCACCTGGGTGGCGCACGTCAGCGCATTGGGCAGCGACCACACGCCGGGCCGCACGCCCCTCGACCCCGCCCAGCACGGCGTCCAAGTCCGCATTCTGGACAAGGATGGCAACGACCGCACTGGCATCACCGACATCCGTGTGAACACCCGGATCATCAAGGCCGCCGCCCCCGGCATGAACCTCGTCGAATTCGACATCCAATACCCGGACAACCTGCTCGATGAAGCCGGCAACCCGTACGACGGTCGCCTCATCATCGAGTTGTACGGTCAAAACCAGCAATGGGTCCACCGCATCCCGGTTGCCATCGCTGGCGCCCAAGTGGAGCTGGACCTGGCTGAATTTGAAGATGCGACCAAGACCATCCTCACGGGCGAGGACACCACGTTCCTCTTCGAGTTGCGCAATGGCGGCATCGTTCCCGATGACGTCATCATCACCGGCGATGAACTCAATGGCTGGAGCCTCGACGTGTTGGTGGATTCCATCAACTTGTCTCCTGGCGAAAGCCGCGTGTTCCCCATTACGATTCAGCCTCCGGCTAGCGGCCTGAGTGGCGACTTCCAAAGCTTTGACATCAAGGCCATCAGCAGCCGGACGGGCCAAACCGACACCGAGACGGTCACCGTCATCCTGACGGACATTGAAACGAACGGCGTCGATTTGTTGGCCAGTCAATTGGAGACCGTCCAAATTTCGGCCGGTCAGACCAAGAGCATTGGCTTGACGATCAAGAACCTCGGCAACAGCGCTGAGGACTTCAGCCTCAGCACCGCTGGCGCGCCCCTTGGCTGGAAGGCCAAGCTGAGTCCGTCCAGTACGGAACTGGGTGCCAAGAGCCAGAGCGGTACCCTGCTGACTGTCACGGCGCCCGAAGATGCCCAACAGGGTGACAAATTCGCCTTGACCGTCACCGTGCGCAGCATCGTGGACAACACCATCAAGGACACCATCATCGTGCCCTACGAAGTGTTCTTCCGCGAGGACTTCACCCTTGAAGTGAGCCACGAAGCCATTGCCGGTGAATTCCAGAACTACATCACCACCTTGGCAGACATGCAGGCGTTCTCGGACACCAACAGTCTGGTCCCTGCGCCCGGCATTCACACCCTGCGCGACGAAGGAACCGATGGCGACACGGCTGATTACGCCAACACGGCCACGGTTCCCTGCTCGCCCCTGACCGTCGCAGGCGTTCGCCCCTGCCTCGATGCCAACCCTGGCTCCAACTGGGATGGCCGTGGCGACCCGGACATTGACTACGACCAATCCACACTGTTCCGCCTGGTCCTGACCAACCATGGCAACCGCGAGGACACCGTGCGCTTGACGCCCAACTGGGTCTTCGACGGCGCTTGGGAATCTCGCGACGTGGCCGAGTGCGAAGAGCGCGATGGCGGCAACACCGATGGTGTCCCTGATGGCTGGCGCTTCCGCTACTGGGAGGCCGGCACGCCCCTGCCGCCTGCCCTCGATGGCCCCTACGGCATGACCGATTCCAACAGCCACGACGAGAACCCCGCCGGCGGTCTTGGCAACCGCCGCCTGTCTGCAGACATCCGTACGGTGGACTTGGAAGCGGGCGAAGAGAAAATCATCTGGGTGGAGCTTGGCTGGCAAATGGTCAAGCGCATGGACGACTCGGACAACCAGAACACGGACAGCCTTGCAAATTCCGTGTGCACAGAAGGCACGGTCCAATCCGGTGCCGGCACCCGCATGGGTGGTGGCGCCTCCGACGGCGGTGACTACACGGACGCCACCAAGAACGCCGTCGTCAAGTTCACCGCCGAAAGCCTGCGCGACTTGACCAAGGTGCAAGACCTCTACGTCCGCGCCCACTACGAACCCGATGGGTCCCAGGTGCGCGACGGCAGCCAACGCTACTCTGGCCAACACAACCAAGTCTACTTGGGTCTGGACACGGCGGACTACACCAACCCGGAACAGATTGGCGACCTCAATGTGCACCTCACCAAGGGCACCGAAGAGGAACGCACGGCGGACTTCCACCTGCGCGTCGTCAATGCCGGCAACGAACAGGACACCATCCGCGTCGAGATTCCGATTGACACGGACGCCTACGAGTACTTCATCTCGGAAGCGGCCGCCGAACCCGGCGTCGTGACGGCAAACCGCGTGGACCACAACCCCGGCAACCCTCGGGCCGTCGGCTGCACCGACCCTGCTGGCAAGTCCTTCATGGACTGCACTCTCGGTGCCTTCGACGAGATTGACTTCAACGTCAACGTCCGTGCCAAGCTCGACAAGGTCCCCATTGGACAAATCCACACCTTGCAAGTGCGGGCAACCAGCCTGGACAGCCTCCAGGTGGCCGGCGGCGCCGTGACCAGCCTCGTGACGCTCCAAGCCTTGGCAACCGGAACCCATGCCTTTGCCATCACGGAGCCTGTCGTCGCCGATGGTATCCACGATGTCGATGTCGTTGCAGGGGAAACCTTCCGCGTTCCCTTCGTCATCCAAAACCAGGGCACCAGTTTCGACAACTACCAAGTCGATCTGCTCGAACAACCTCCGGCAGACAGTGGCTGGGAAGGCATCATCGGCTTCAACAGCCCACAATTCGTGGCCGCTGGCAAGGACCATGTTGGCTTCCTGACGGTCGCTGCGCCGGAAGATGCCCAAGTCGGTGATTCGGAGACCTTCCGTGTTCGCGTCGCCAGCCTGGATGGCGTCGATGTGCCCCAACGCACCCTGCGCATCCAAGCCAATGTCGTGGCCGCACCGGCCGGCATCGAACTGGTCGCCGATCCGATTGAAATCATTGGATTCCCGGGCAGCACCGTCGATGTCACGTACAAGGCGACGCGCACCAGTGGTCTTGCCACAAACGTCGACTTTGCCTTGGACGAAGACGCGCTTCCCAACGGATGGAGTGTCGTCGGTGACGCAACGCCAGCCGCCGTCGATTACGACGTCAACGGCCAAGCGACGTACACGTTCCAAATCCAAGTGCCGAGTGAAGCAATCGGCAGCAGCCGCTTGCCGGTCACGGCCACGGCGACGGACAGCAACGACAACGAAGCACGTGCGCAAGCGGTCATCAACCTCGACAGCTCTGTCTTCGGGGTCCGCTTGAGCAGTCCTGAAGACTTCGAAGCCGAAGAATTGACCACGAACGTTGTGGCTGGATCCAAGGTCGAAGTGCCTGTCCGCGTCCAGAACCTGGGCGGCGGCGTCGATCGCATCGCCTTGACAACGGAGCCGCTGCCGGAAGGCTGGCAGGTCATCTTTAGTGAAGGCAACCCCGACGCGGCAAGCTTCCAGCCATTCGAAGCACGCAACGTCATCGTGACTGTCGTGGCACCGGAAGGCGTTCCCGCTGGCCAAGGCATCGACGTGGTGCTCGTCGGCACCAGTACGGGTGATGTGACGCGCACGGACAACTTCGTGATCAAGGTCCGCACCGGCCAATCGATTCTCGAAGTCGGTGTCCCGACGGCGCCCACGCGCTACGTCGCGCCGCTCGAAGAGGTTGTGTACAACTTCGCCGTGCGCAACAACGGCACCGTGCGTGACGAGATCACCTTCGGTGCGGGTCTCTCGGCAGCGTACGAAGACTTGCTCCAGGTGTCCTTCAACCCGGCGAGTGCAAACCTGGGCCCTGGTGAAAGCGCCAGTGTCACGGCGCGGCTGACGGTTCCTGAAGGCTTCCTGTCGGGTGCGGTCATTCCCATCAAGCTGCAAGCCACCAGTGATGGACCGTTCCTCAATGCCTTTGGCGAATCCTCCGTCGAAGTGCGGCTGCTCGAACACCGCACCCTGGACATTGATAACGATGGCAACCCGGAGTACGCCGTTGACCGCAACCGTGACGGCAGTGACGGATTCGAAGACTACACGGATCCCGTCGCCGGAGGCAAAGCCAGTGCATCGATTGACATGAGCCAGTTCTTGACGCCGGAAGCGATCGATGACTGGACCGTTCTCGTCACGGACAATGGCACGACGGTGAGCGTCTTCGCCTACAGCTTCGACCTGACTGGCGACGGCCGCATCGACCACTTCATCGACGATGACCAAGACAACCTGCCCGACACGTTCTGGGATCCCCACACCAACGGCCGCGACGACTTGGAAATTACGTACGATGTCACCAACGATGGCGTGCGTGAATACTTCGTCGACGTCAACAGCGACGGTCTGCTCGACGTCTGGTACGACATCACCACTGGCCAAGTCGGCCAACTTCTGAAGGTCGACGTCGATGGCGATGGTGCCCCCGACTTCGTGGTGGACCTCGATGGCGATGGCATGCAAGATGATGGCGAACCCGTGCTCTTTGGTAGCGACGGTCGCATCACGAAGATCACGCAGAGCCTCGACGTCAACGGCGACGGCCGCCCGGATTTGGTCGTCGATGAAGACGGCGACGGCATTCCGGACTACTTCGTCCCCGCCGGCAAGACTCGTGGTGTCGCGATTGTCCTGGAAGACGTCAACGGCGACGGCGTGGAAGACTGGACCTACGACGCCAACAACGACGGCCGCCGCGACAGCTACTACGACCCGGTGACCGGCCAAACGGGCAGCATCGACACGGGCAGTGAATTCATCGACGGCCTGAGCCGCTACTGGTACGTCCCGACGCTTTTCGCGCTCGTCACCGTCCTGTTCGTCGTCCTTGTCGTGGTGACCCGGAGGTAAATCGATGCGCATCCAGCTTGTTGCCCTGATGACGGCGCTGGCGCTGCTTCCCGCTGCGCAGGCGCAAGAAGCCCAGGATCCAATCGTCCATGACGTCCGCCTGATGCTCGGCGATGCCGAAATTTCGAGTATCGACATCATCGACGATCACGCCAAGGCGTTCACCTACGAAGTCGATGTCGAAGACCCAGACTTTGGTGGAGAAATCCTGCTCGTTGAATTGGTCGTGCACCTGCCCAACGGGGCGCTCACCTTGCGCCCGACCCTGGCAGAACGCGATGGGGACATCGAAACTTGGAGTGGCAGCCACCCCGTCGACGACGTGCGCCTCGTGGTCGGCACCCACCCCGCCGAGCTACGCGTCTTCGATCGCAACGGAGGCCAGACCTTCTGCGCCATCGAAGGCAACCAAGGCTCCTGCTTCAATGGGCCCGACGTGGACAGCCTCGGCGTCACGTGGACGTCTCAGAGCAGCTACCAGCTGGGCCTGGACTTGCTGGACGCCGATGCCGATGAAACCCAAGTTCTTGGACCCGGAGGCAAAATCCGTCTCGACGTCGGTGTCAGCAGTGCCACGCAAGATGCCCCCTGGGCATTGCAACATGTCCGCTTCGTCAACGAATACGGCGAATTCACCACGGCTGCCAAGAGTCTCCGCGTCCCCTACGTCATCGGCCCGCAGGATTTGCAGCAAGGCATGCAGGCCCTGACGATCACGGCAACTGACCGCGCAGGCCGAGCTGTCAGCCTCGAAGTCGATGCCGATGTGGATACGAAGGCACCGCTGGTCGATGTCGCGCTGCCGGCCTTGACCTACCAAGGTGTCCCCTTCGACGTGCGCGTCCAAGTTGATGACGCCAACGACTACACGGCAACCGCCATCCTCGATGATGTGCGGATCAACCAGACCGGTGGCCCGGGCGTAGGATTGGTGCCGTTCACATTCGAACGCGATTTGCTGGGCAACGGCAGTCTGCTCGTTCGTGTTGTTGACGTTTATGGCAACCAGTTCCTGCGCCAAGTCAACGTGACAACGGTGGAAGCTCGCACCGATTCGACGGTTCGCGTGGAAGTCACGCCGAGCCATCCGCTGCCGCAAGAGAACGTCACCGTGCGCTTCACCGCCCAGCAACAAAGCGGTGTTGCGACGTTGCCATTCAACCTCACCTTGACCGTCGATGGCCTGGGCGTCGTTTGCTGCGATGAAGGCGTCGATGTACCGCTCAACGTGCCATACGAGTATGCGTTCAGCCGCTTCTACCTGCCCGGGCAATACGCATTCAATGCAACGATTGCCCCGGTCCCTGGCGTCAACGAAACGGACGACAGCGACCAAACCGATGTCGGCTTCTTCGAGGTGTTCATGGGAAAGGTGGTCTACAATGATGAGACCTACTTCATGCGCCTTGGCGACGGCGGCATCGAACCCAGCCATGCCGTCAGCCCAGGTGGTAGCCTGTATGACGTCACGGCGCGGGAGCAGAATGGTGGCACGGTGTTTGCTTTCACGGCCAAAGGCGTCGACCTGTACTGGGATCCGCTCATGCGCGTCACGGACCTGACGCCGGAAGAGACGGAGCCTGGCGAAGAGAGTCCCGGGGTGCCGGTCGCCCTCGTGCTGCTCCTGGTTGGCATGCTTGCCTGGGCGCGTCGCAGGTAACCCCTTCAAGTCCTCCTTCTCCTTCCTTCCCCTGTGCCCTTTGACTGCCGTTTCCTTGGCGCTGCCGAGGACATTGGCCGCCTCGGTTTCGTGACCGAGATGGACGACCTGCGTTTCCTCTTCGACTATGGGATTGCGCCGGACAAGCCGCCGCTGTACCCCATTGAATCACCGAACATTGACCAAGTGTTCCTGACCCACGCTCACTTGGATCACAGTGGCATGGTTCCTTGGCTGACGCGCTACGAAGCCACGGTCATGACGACCGGACCAACGGCCGAAGTGTCGACTTTGATGCATCGTGACAGCCTCAAGATTGCGCGGATGGAAGGGTTCCCGGAGCCGTTCCAAGACGACGACATCGAGGCCACCCAGGACATGTATGACATCGTAGACCACCGCCACCCTCGCTGGGTCGGCGGCGTGGAATCCAGCTTCCACAGCGCGGGACACATTCCTGGCGCGTCGCAGGTCAAGTTGAATGCAGATCAAGGCACGATGGTGTTCACGGGCGATTTGTACACTCGGCCACAGCGACTCGTTGGCGCCGGCAAGCCCCTGGATTGTGATGTGTTGCTGATGGAGACGACCTACGCTGGCCGCGAACACCCGGACCGCCGTGAAACCGAGCGGGAATACCTCGATTACGTGGATGATGTGACGCGCGCTGGCGGCACATTGCTGACGGCCGTGTTCGCCGTGGGTCGTGCCCAGGAAGTGGCCATGGTCTTGGCAGATCAAGGCTACAATGTCTGGCTTGACGGGATGGGTCGCCAAGTCAGTCGCATCTTCAGTCAATACCCCGAGTACCTGGCCGACCCCGCCAAGTATGAACGCGCCATGGGGCAAATCAAGTTCATCCGCAACCACCGGGGTCGCGGCGTCGCCCTGCGAGAAGCGGATGTCATCTTGACAACCAGTGGCATGATGGATGGCGGCCCCATTCTGTACTACTTGGATCGTTTGCGCAACGATGCCAAGAGCGGCGTCGCCCTGACCGGCTACCAGGTCCGGGGCACGAACGGCCGCCGGTTGCTCGACGAAGGCGTGATTGACTTCGACACGCGCGACCCCGGAAAAAAGGTCCACAAGGTCCACACCCAAGTGCGGCACTTCGACTTCAGCGCGCACGCAGGCCATCAAGATCTCGTCAAGTTCGCAAAGGACACGGGTGCGGACGACATCGTGTTGTTCCACGGTGACAACCGGGAAGAACTGGTGCCGGATCTCAGTGATTTCGCGACGGTTCACACGCCCAATCGCGGTGAAAACTTCCGCATCGGCTAGACCCGCCAAGCCCTGGGCTCAGAGAAACCAGGGTGCCCCGATAAGCCGCTGACGTGATTTGAACACGTGACCTGCTGATTACGAATCAGCTGCTCTACCAACTAAGCCACAGCGGCGGATGGGCGCACGCGTTGACTCAAAGCGAGCCATCGGCGTGAGCAGACCACAAGGCGGAACGTGCCTTGCAGAGGGGCAATCGCCGCCGACACGGGACCCCCATTTAAACGCCGCGACCGGGTCGCGCCATCGTGACTCGTGGCCTCATCCTCGCAGCCGGCATCGGCAGCCGTCTTGGACGAGATATGCCCAAGGCGCTGATTCCGTGGGGCGACGGCTGCATCGTGGATCAGCAACTCGAGAATTTGGCCGCCGCCGGCATTGATGACGTCACGATCGTGCTCGGATTTCAGGCGGATCGCGTCAAGAGTCATGTCGCGGCTCGCTGGCCCCGCGTCACGTTCGTGGACAATCCCGATTACCTGGACACGAACACCGCGAAGTCCATGCTGATTGGCCTCAAGGGTGTGAGCGACGACGTCATTGCCCTCAATGGCGACGTGGTCTTCGACGCCCAAGTCCTCGATTTGCTCGCGCAAGCTCCTGGCACAGCCGTCGCCGTGGATCCGCGCGTCTGCGGCGATGAGGAAGTCAAGTACCGCGTGCGTGATGGGCGTCTCGTCGCGTTGTCCAAACAAGTCCACGGTGAAGGCGAAGCGGTTGGAATCAATCGATTCGCGGCGCAAGATTTGGACGCCCTACGAGTCGCGCTTGCCTATGTTGAAGACGGTGCCTACTTCGAGCGGGCCGTCGAGCACTTGCTCCCCTATGCGCATGTGCCAGTAGCCGTCGTGCCCATTGGCGACCTGCGGGCCGTGGAAATCGATTTCCCGGAAGATCTGGACCAAGCGCATCGGATGTTTCCATGAAGGTCTCGGTCATCGTCACGACCTATAACGAAGCCAAGCACATTCGTCACTTGCTTGACAGCCTACGCCATCAAGACGGACTTCACGAAGTGATCCTCGTGGATGCCGGCAGCAGCGACGACACGGTTGCCATCGCCAAGCGCATTGCAGACGTGCCCCTGCGGGTTATCGTTGAGCCATGTAGCCGCGGTGCCGGACGAAACATTGGCGCTCGGGAGGCCACGGGCGACTTGCTTGCCTTCATCGATGGAGACTGCATCGCCAACAGCCGCTGGTTGGAGGCAATGTTGGCGGCGTGGGATGGCGAATCGGTGCTGGCCGGCCGCACGGAAATGCTGGGCTATTGGGCCTTCACCAAACTGCACCGCGTGGAGTTGCCCCACCAGAATCAGGACACGACGTGGCCAAGTTGCAACCTCGCGTATCCTCGTGGCCTGTTCGAGGCCATCGGTGGCTTCGATGAGCGGTTCGTCACGGCCGAAGACATTGACCTGAACTTCCGCGCCGTGGATGCCGGCGCGCGCATCCAGCATGTGCGGGCGGCCATCGTGTATGCGCGGGCTCGCGACAGCATTACGGGATTCCTGCGCCAAGCCTATTGGAATGGATTTGGCCGCAAGCAACTCACCCAGAAACATGGGCGATTGTGGCACGAGTACAAGATCACCGACATGATTCGATTGCAAGGGGGATCCTTCTGGGGCTTGCTTCGCATGGGGTTCGGGTTCTTTGGCTACATGGCGGCCAAGGCAGGTCGCAGGCCGCCGCACTGAAGAAGGTGGGCTGCGTCAACCGCCTGTGCGCGTCACGATCTGCATTCCCACGCTCAACGAAGAGCAGGGCATCGGCCCAACCTTGGACAGTGTGGATCGAGCCGCGTTCCAGTCGTTGGGCCACGAGGTGGACTTCTTGGTCGTCGATGGTGCGAGCCAAGATCGGACGCAGGTCGAGGCGGAAGCGCGGGGCGCCAAGGTCCTGATCGAGCCGCGCAAGGGCTACGGCCGGGCGTACAAATCCGGATTCGCAGCCGCCGAGGGGGACATCCTTGTCACCGGCGACGCCGACGGAACCTACCCGTTTGACAAGGCCCACGAATACGTCCAGTATCTCTTGGAGAATGATCTCGACTTCGTCACCTGCGATCGCTATGGTCAATTGATGCCCGGCTCCATGAGCGGCAAGCATCGCCTGGGCAACTGGGTCTTGAGCCAAACGACGCGGACGCTGTTTCGAGTTCGGCTGCGCGACAGCCAAAGCGGCATGTGGATCATCCGCAAGGGCGCCCTGGCCAAGTTGCCCATTGAGCGGTTGCCTGACGGGATGGCGTTCAGTCAGGAAATCAAAATCCATGCCCTGAGGCAGCGGGAACTGCGCGCCGCGGAGATTCCGTCCGAGCTTCATCCTCGCATCGGCGATGCCGTCATTGAATCCTGGCGCGACGGCTTGGGGAACCTCAAGGCGCTTTTCGGACTGCGCCTGCGCGGCTCAAGGTAGATTGGGCATCCGGGCCGGCTGCAACGCGTCCAGGTCACAATCCAATGCAGATGCCAGCTCCGCATGGAGCGCCTCGATGCGTTTCCAGGCTTCGGGGAGGGCCTTGGCTTCGTACTTGCGCTGCACTTGTTCTAGATCAAGGCGCTTGGCACCACTGTACAAGTTGTCTGCGTGCGCGACGATGCGTTCCTCCCAGCTGCGCGGCATGTAGTCCCGCGCAGGCAAGCCCGCGGCGGCGGCCTCAGGGGGTTCGAGTCCGGCGCCGGTGTGGCATTCGACGACGCGTGCCAGCACCTCGCTTGCCCCGTCGGTGCGCAGCATGTCTGCCCCCAGGTATGCGTGCCGGAGATCTTGGGTGATGCTTCGGCCGATGTCGTGAAGCAAGGCGCCGCGCGACACGAGTCCTTCGTGGACTGGAATGCCTTGGCGCGTTGCTTGTTGCGTCATCGCAATGGCGAGGCCTTCGACGGCTCGTACATGATCGAGCACCCAGTCGGGGGGCGCCGCTTGGCGCAGGCGTTGCCAGGCTTCAATCCTGGAAGGCAGGTGCAAGTTCATCGACGCGCTCCTGCATCTTGGCAATGATGTCGCCATTGTCCACGGGAGCCATGGGTTCCTGGCAGACGGGGCACTGGAATCCAATGTCCATCGCGTCTTCGAAGATGATGCGCCGGTGGAGTTGGGGGCAGGCGTAGAATTCGTGGTCCTGCTCGAATTGGATTTGCTTGCGCAGGCTGGCAAGTTCGTCGGCCCAGCGGCGGCGCAGAATCAACCCGATTTCGGGCAAATCCAGATTCCAGATGAACGTCTCCCAGCCGCTGGAGTCGGTTTCCTTCTCGTATTCGGCCGCGTGGGCTTCCATGAGGCGGTAGAGGACTTTGCGCACATCGCTGGGCTTGCGGTCCTCGAAGTGTTCCACGATGTCGACGCCACTGATGGGATTGTTTTCTTCCATGTAGCGCGCCATCTCCAGGGCTTCCTCGCCGACCTCTTCAAAGAGATAGGCTTGGACTTCCGGATCGCTCAACTTGGGCTTCCAGTCAGGGCCGCGGACGCTCACTGCTGGATGATGGAGCTCGCGAGGATAACCGTTGTCAATCCTGCGGTTCCAGCTTCTTGCCGTGGGCTTGCGGGATGACCTTGACTTGGGCGCCATCGAAATCGTCGTGCTCCCAGGCGCCGCGACGCAGGCGATCCAACAGGAGTGCCAATGCCGCAACCTCGGAGTGGGGTTGGTTGCCGACGGCGACGTTTTCGTCGGCGAGCTTGTAGAGGTCACCGGGGACCTTTTCGGCGCCGACCACGACGAGGACATCGCTGCCGCGCTCATGGATGGCTGGCACCGCTTCGTGAAGGGGTCGGCCGTACATGGTCAGGTGGACGACTTGACCGCCGTCGGCTTTCCATTGCTTGACGACGCCCTTCCAGCCGGTATTGTCGTCGACCTCGAAGCCGCCGCCAAACCGCGTGCTGAGGTCACGAACCGATTCGACGACATGGCCGTCTTCTTCGGCGATGTGGGCTGCGCGGGCACCCATGGCGCGGGCCGTAAGGCAGACATGGGTCGTGATGCGCTTGTCACGCTGTGGACGGTGGCCGAGGCGTAAGACTTCGATGTTCATGCAGCACGCAACATGACGGACAGGTCAATGGCTTCGTCGTCGCGCACCGGCAAGGCATCGCGCAGGCAAACTGGCGCGATGACTTCGAGGACCGTGGTGTAGTGGCTTCGGTGGGGCAGGATGGCGGCGCAGGCGATGTCGCCGATGGTTGCTGGATGGCAGGTGACGCCACCGAACGTGCGGCCCTCCGCACGGAAGCCTTCGATCTGGAAGACGGGGTTCTTGCGCAGGAATCGGATCTTGTTGGCTTCGGCGCCGCCGAGTTCCAGGTTCAACGTGCCTGGGTACGGCGTCCAGCCGAGATGTTCCTCAAATTGTTGCTCGTAGCCGGGACGGCTCAGGTAGTAGCGGCCTTCACCGAGGCCACTTTGCACCCGGCCGCGGATCTGGATGCGGTCCTGTCCCTCGAAGAGGCGCTGGTAGAGCATGTGTTCGGCGCGCAGGACGTCGCGACCGTTTTGCGTGAGTCGGATGCGTTGTTTGCGGACGCCCATTTCGCGGTGAATCAAGTCGCCATCGGCGAGTTCGATGAGGCGCCGACTCGCTGTTTGCTGGCTGACGTCAATCAGCGCGGCGAAGTCGCCACTGGCAAGTTCCACATGGTCGTCCATGCCGCCGAGCAAGGCGAGTTGTTTGAGGGCCTCCACGTCTGCGGGTCGCACCACAGCCGCGCCACCAAAGCCCCTTACTTACGCGTTTCCGGGTCGGTGAGCGTCGCGTGTAGGTCCTCGAACAACGCCTTGTCGCAGCGAGCCGTTGGACGATCAATTCGGGGGTGCTGCGGGCCACGTGCCCCATCTTGGGGCAGCGGTCCACGAGAAGTTGGTCGTTCTCATCGAGGCCAATTGCATCAATGCCGTCGACGCGAACTGGAGCGCGCACGTGACTGAGGATCGCTTCACTCATGTGCGTCACCAGGACGCAGAGGCTGTCGCTGGCCGCCATGCGGTCGAGGAAGAATGCCAGGATGCGGCCTGCGGCTTCCAGTTCCGTGACGGACTCCACTTCATCTGCCAGAACCAACCGCTTGGCATCGCCGCCTGCAATCGGCAGGAAGCTGCGCAGGAACGTCTCGAATGCGCCAGCGTCCAACCCCCGCCGCGCTGTGACGTAGTGCAATTCGTCCACCCATGGCACCGTGACGCCTTGGCCGACAACGGGTAGGCCCATGCGGGTCATCAACGACAACTGGGCCAGGTGTTCAAGGAGTGTCGATTTGCCACCACTGTTGGCGCCGGTCAGGACGACGAGGCGCTCGTCGCCGCCGAGGCGGTAGGGAATGCGCTGTGCCGATTCTTGGTCGGCTAGAGCCAGGTGAATGCTGGCTTCAAAGGCAAAGCCGTCCCCGAGTTTGGGCGCGTGCAGATCGTGGTGGAGTGCAAAGCAACCCAAGGCAAAGTCGGCATCGTATTCGAGCCACGTCGCGACTTCCGCGTGCAGGGCTTCTTGGTGGCGGGCAATGACTTGTGCTGCTTTCTGGGCATCCCTGTGTTGCTGCGCGCGGCCCAGGCTGCGGTGTTCATCCACCACGCGATCCACTTCGTCCTCGTCGATGCTGACGGGGAATGTGGCTTCCAATGCACGGAGGCTGCAGCCGGTGGCTGCCTGCAATTCTTTGTGAACGGCGGCAAGGACGTCGTCCAGCACGGCGCGGACGGCCGGTGGGGGCGTGTTGGCGCTCAGGGCTCGCATCAATTCCACTGCGGGCAGCGCAAGGTTGCCCAAGGCTTCCTCGATGCGCTGGTCGGCATCCACGCGGGCAGCTTCGACGGCGTCGCGTAGTTTTCGTTCGTCAAACGGCCGGACGCCTGGGACTTCCAGCGCTTCGAGCACGTCCGGCGACACCGTTTCGCGGCCAAAACGCTCGGCGAGTTCTTGG
Source organism: Thermoplasmatota archaeon (assembly GCA_049617695.1). GTDB lineage: Archaea > Thermoplasmatota > E2 > JACPAO01 > JAHFTW01 > JBFKXH01. The sequence goes on from JBMZJT010000001.1 coordinate 26,993, forward strand.
CACGCTTCGATGACGGGGCGGTTGGCGTGTCCCCAGGAAAGAAGGGCTTGGGGGGCGGCTTGCCATAGCTCGGGTAATTCCGGGATTTCCAGGTCCGCTGGCAAATCCAAGTCGCCCGCGGCGAGGATCAATTCGGCATCCGCCGAGGCGCCGTCTCGGGCGGTTCCGAGGTAGCACCATCGGCCGGCGCCGATGCCGTGCAAGTGTTCGTAGGCATCGTCCGTTGCCGCGACGAGGAGTGTGGTCGTGTCGCAGACTGGATTTGGGGCCTTCAGCGCACGAAGTTGTCGCAGGGCACGGCGGACGGCCTCGCGGTCGATGGCGGCGACGGCTTCCTTCTGGGCCATGACGTGCGCGATGCGCTCCAGGGCGGCATCTTCATTGGCCAGCGGGGCCAGCAAGCGCAGCCGGTTGCGGCCTGCATCCGTCGTGGCAAAGCGCATGAGGCGGCGCATGACTTCATCGTGCAGCTTGCGCGTGGCGGGCGTGGCCAGGAAATCGTGGGCACCGTCGTGGCCGTTGATGTGGCGCACGAGATCGATGGCACGTTTCGGGCTCAAGCCTTCGACCTGCTGGATGGCTTCGAGATCGAGGCGTTTGGCGGCTTGGATGAAGGCATCGTCGCCGTCGAAGCGGCGGCGAATGGCCACGGCGAGTTGAGGTCCGATGCCGGGGAGTTCTTCGAGGTTCACAGGTCGGTACCTCCGTCAGCCGGGCGAATCTTGTTTTCGTCGCGCAGCTCGTAATCTTGGTCCATCCGGTAGACTTGGAAGTACATGTCATCGAGCAGTTCGCCGGTGCGCTTGTCTTTGCGGCCGCGCTTGGAGCCGACCCAGCGCCAGATTTCGACTTCGTCGAACAATTCGTCCCACGGGACTTCCGCCAAGTCCGCCTTTTTCTGGCCGATGCCGCTGTGGGCCGTGACCTGAATCCATCGCGTCCGTTGGCCGCGTTTCTTGGCCACGAGGTCGATGCAGCCAAAGACGTCGTTGCTCTGGCTGAAATACATCTTGCCGCGCTTGACACCGGTCCGGACGCAGCGGTGGACCTTGTATCCCTGGGCCTCGAGCATTTTGATGGCTGTCAGCTCGATGGCCGTGCCTTTGGCGCTGGTGTTGACCTTCTTCGGGCGGGCGGGCTCGGTCGCGGGAATGGCCACGCCGGGAAGTCGTGGTCGCAGCTTACAGCGGAGAGGGTCGGGCAGGTGAAAGTACACTTTTGGGCAAGGGTGCAGGGCCCCGGTCCAAACCGTTCTATATCCCCGAAGTCAATACAGAAGTCTGCGTGGCACACCCGATTCTCGCGGGCCTTGCGCCGACCGCCGGCAACCTCCGGCACCCCCGACGGGGCGATTGGACAGCGGACAAGGGCCACGCCATTTCCCTTTGACCAGAAACCCTGAGGCCAGACCATGAAAGTACGAGACGTGATGACCGCGGAACTGATCACCGTGGACAAGGACCGGAACCTGAAGGACGTGCTGCACCTAATGGAGCAGAACCACGTCACGAAATTGCCCGTCGTGGACAGCGACGGCTTCCTGCAAGGCATCGTGACGGACGGACGCATCGCCGACAAGCTCGGCCGTGCCCACAACAAGGACATTCAGACCGGCACGTTGCGTGCCTCCGGTGTCATGGAGAAGGATTTCCTGCTCGCCCATCCCGATGAGCCCCTGGAAACGCTTCTGGCGGACGTCGGCAAACCCGGCCTCACCATGATTCCCGTGGTGCAAGGCAAGAAGCTTGTCGGCGTCATCACGAAGTCCGACCTGCTGCCCTTCGTGGAATCGCAAGCCAAAGTAGCCGATGTCATGAAACGGGAAGTCCACGCCGTCAGCGCCAGTGAACGCATCGTCCATGCCCGGCGGTTGATTCTTGACAACGACGTGGCGCGGCTGCCGGTGCTCAATGGCGGCCACGTGGAAGGCATCATCGCGGAACATGAAATCGCCAATGCCTTCGCTGGCTTCAAGCAAGCCGACGGCCACGTGCAGAAAGTCATGATTCGTGACATGAATGTCGGCGACCACATGCGGCGCGACGTCGTGACCGCCAGCGCCGACATGTCCTGCCAGGAAGCTGCCATGAAGATGCGCGAGCATCACGTCGGCGCGCTTCCCGTCGTGGACGGTGATGGCACGATCCAGGGCATCATCACGCGCACGGACCTGATTCGCACCTACGCGTCCTAGCGGCGACCCCGTGCCTTTTTCCTTCCTTCTCCTGCTCACCGCCTGATGCGACGCAGTGGTGCGGTGGCCCTTGCTTTGATGATGGCCATGATTGCGACTCCGGCCGAGGCCCAAGTCAGCAGTTGTGGCGACGGCTTCGAGTTGTTCATGCGCAACCCGGACATGGTGCCCCAATCCGACGGGAAATTCCATGTCAGTGGCGACTTCTTCGTCCAATTCCAAGTGATTGGCGACAACGCCGACCAAATCGAGACCTTCGCCTTCAGCGTCGGCTTGCCCCCGGAAAACCCGGAATCCATCTGCGATTTGCCCGTGTGGCCCGCCGGCTTGATGCTGGAAGCGTACAAGGTGGATCAAGACAAGTCGGATGGCTTCTTCATCCTCATGCGCACCAGTGGGCAGACCACGCCGCAGAACACGGACTTGACCGTCGCCGTGCACGGCTACGATGCCAGCGGCCAGGAAGTTGCTCGCTTCTGGGGGACGGCGGTCGTGGAATCCTGCCCAGGCCAGACCCAAGGTGGATGCAGCACCATCAAAGATGAACAAATTCCGTGGCCCGTTTTGCTTCCCGGCGACGGCGAAGTGGCCCTCGTCGATGGTTTCACCGTGGAATTTGCCGAGCCCCTCGAATCGTACACTGTGTTCCTCAACGGCGAGGACATCACGGATCAAATGCAGGACTGGGAAGGCCGCCAATGGGATGCGGATACCTACTACGACTACGGTCCCGCCGGCGTCTTTGCCACGGCCACGCCCATGTGCACGCTCCCGCCGCCGGTCCAAACGTGTGTCACCAAGCCCGGTCCGGCCCTGCAATGGACGCAGCGCCCCATCAACGACGACGACGTCATCCGCGTCGAAGCGATCGATCTGGCTGGCAACGTCGCCAAGAAGGAAATCCACGTCGGCAGCAGTGTCGCAGGCGGCACCATCGCCGATGGCTTGCCCCTCTTGACCATGACCTTCGACGAGACCTCCAAAATGGTCGAACCCGGCAAGACCGCCATCTACCAGGCTCGCATGGAGAACACCGGCGGCGGCACGGGCCATCCCCTCGTCTCGGCCATCATGCCCGATGCCAACTGGACGTTCGACTGGTTCCCCGGGCACAAACCAGTCGATGCGGCCAGCGCCGAGACCCAAGAACTCAACGTGCACGTCCCCGCCACGGTGACGCCCGGCATCTACGAAGTCATCGCCGTCATGGAATACCAACGCGGCCAAGGAGACGAACGCATCGAATTCCCCTTGGAAGTGCTCGTCGGAGGCGCCCCCGGGGCGGCGAATACGACCGCGCAGCCCGATGACAGCGACGATGGGGAGGAGTCGCCGGCACCGCTTCTCGTGCTCCCAATTCTCGCCGCGGCGGCCCTGCGACGCAAGCAACGCGCGCACAGCAACCCTTTTTGAACTGAGCCCTGTGGCTCGGGCATGGTGATGATGCGTGTCCTGGGCGTTGCAGCCCTCTTGGCCCTGGCGATGGTGCCGCAAACGTCGGCCCAGATGGCCTTCGAACAGTGTGGCGACATCCAGTTGATCTTCCGGAATCCCGACCTGCAACGGGAGAACGACGGCAACATCCACGCCCAAGGCAGCTTCTTTGCCCAATTCCAGGCCATCGGCCCCGACGCCGACAAGATCACGTTCTTCGGCTTCAGCTTCGGCCCCGCGCCAAGCCCCATCCAAGATGACAGTGGCGTCTGCGATACGCCTCCGGGCACCTGGCTGACGGGTGCTTACATCCTGAACTACCGCGCCGACACGAACCCCGATGACGGCTTCTTCATCAACCTCCAAACGGACTTGGTCCCCGATGGCGCCTACACGGCCGCCGTCCACGCCTATGATGCCAACAACCAGGAATTGGCTCGCGCCTGGACCAACGCCCTCGTCGACAACTGCGACGGCGACCCGCCGGCCCGCTGCGACGGCGACACGGCCCAGCACGCCAACCAGGACCAAACGGCGCCCTGGCCCATCCTCCTGCCCGGCGACGGCGACATCGAAGCCGCCCCGGACACGCCCGACGGCGCCACGCTGACCATCGAATTCGCCGAAGCCCTGAGCGACTTGCAAGTCACGATCAACGGCAACGACGAAACCCAGAACCTTACCGAATGGCCGGGTCGCCAATGGGACGACGACTTGATTCCCGGTTACGGCCCCGCCGGCCTCGGCTCCATTCTCGGGTGAAGATCTGGTTCGCGTGGTCGCCACCGATGTGGCCGGCAACATCGCGATCAAGGAACTGCACATCGGCAGCGGCGCCGCAGGTGCCATTACGGAAGAACTTCCGAACCTGCAAATCAGTGTCGACGAGCCCACGAAGACCCTCGGCGCTGGCGACACGGCCATTTTCAAGTTCACCTTGAACAACATCGGCGGCACCACGGCCCACCCGTACAACGGTCAGGACGTCCCTGAAGGCTGGGGTGCCAGTTGGTTCCCGTCCCACGTCCCCACTGGCCCCGGTGACAAGAATACCCAGGAGCTCAACGTCGAAATTCCGGCCGAAGCGGCTCCTGGCACCTACAAGGTCAACGCCACGATCTTCTACGAACGCGGCGGCCAAGAAGAGACGCGGACCTTCCCCCTGACGATCAACGTCGGCAGCGGCGGCGCGCTCCAAGCCGAAGCCCCGGGTGAAGAGGAAGACGAACCCACCGCGGAAGAGAGTCCGGGTGTCGGCGTCGTGGCATTGTTGGCCGTTTTGGCGGTCGCGATGCTGCGCCGCAAGTCGGCTTGATGCTCAATACCTAAATACGGCCCAGGAGTCGCGCGACGCAGGGGCCTCAAAAGGGCTCTATGTGGGGGAATCCACCATTCCGAGCTTCACGTTCCGCGTCGCCGGCGAATCCGGTGAAGGCGTCATTTCCGCAGGCGAGATTGCGACTCTGGCAATCAGTGACATTGGCTTCAACGTCTTCACGTTCGAGTCCTACCCGGCCGAGATCAAAGGCGGCCACTGCATGTACCAAGTCCGTGCGAGCACGGATGAAGTGCTGAGTGCCGGTAGCAGCGTCGATTTGCTGTGTGCTTTCAACCAGGAAGCCATTGACAAGCACCTCGACTCCCTTGGCCCTGGTGGCGTACTCGTGTACGACCCCAGCCAGGTCAAGGAGCTCCCGGACAAGCCGGAAGTGACGGTTTACCCGATTGAATTCGACACCCTGGTCAAGGAGAAGGTCGGCTCCCCGAAGAGCAAGAACGTCTTCGCCGTCGCCATCACGCTCGCGCTCTTTGATGTCCCTGCGGACAACATCAAGAAGACCGTGCGCAAGAAGTTCAAGGGCAAGAACCCGGCCATCCTCGAAAAGAACGACGAGGCCGTGGACGCCGCCTTCGAGCACGTCAAGACCCTCACCCGCAGCCACGAAGGCAGCCTCGCCATCATCGGCGAAGACGACGAACGCCTCCTGATCGACGGCAACCAAGCCATCGCCCTGGGCGCCATGGTCGCCGGTTGCGACTTCTTCGCGGGTTACCCGATCACGCCGGCCAGCACGGTCCTCGAGACCCTGGCCAGTGAATTGCCCAAGCTCGGTGGCAAGGTCGTCCAAGCGGAAGACGAAATCGCCGCCATCAGCATGATCGTCGGTGCCTCCTACGCCGGTGCCAAGTCCATGACCGCCACGAGCGGCCCGGGCCTGAGCCTGATGCAGGAAATGTTTGGCCACGCCAGCACCCTGGAATTGCCCATCGTCATCGTCGACGCCATGCGCGGCGGCCCCAGCACGGGCCTGCCCACCAAGGCGGAGCAATCCGACCTGAACCAAATGGTGTACGGCAGCCACGGTGAAGCCAGCCGCATCGTCCTTGCCCCCAGTGGCGTGCGCGACTGCTTCTACCAGACCATCTGGGCCTTCAACCTCGCCGAGAAGTACCAGGTCCCCGTCGTCTTGGCCACGGATCACGCCCTGGCCAACCGTCGCGAGAACCTGCCTCCGCTCACCCTTGAGGAAACGCCGATCATCCGCCGCAAGCTGGCGGAGGGTCCTCAAGAGGACTACAAGCGCTACAAGTTCACCGAAGATGGCGTCAGCCCGCAAGCCATTCCCGGCGTCCCCGGCGGTATGCACGTCGCCGAAGGTCTCGAACACAACGAGAAGGGCGACCCCACCTACACTGGCGAGAACCACACCGCCATGATGGACAAACGCATGGGCAAGATCGCCGATGCCTGGCAATACCCTCGCGCCGTCGAACACTTTGGCGACGAGAACCCCGATGTCCTCGTGGTCACCTGGGGTAGCAGCAAGGGCCCCGTCAAGGAAGCCACGCAGCGCCTTCTGGAAGATGGCAAGAAGGTCGCCTACGTCTGCCCCAAGATCCTGAACCCCCTGCCCAAGGAAGGATTCCTCGATCTGGTGGACAACGCCAAGGAAGTCCTCGTCGTCGAAATGAACTACACTGGTCAGCTGGAGGGCCTGCTGCGCAAGCACCACACCCGCCACTACCACCGCCTCAACAAGATCATGGGCACGCCCATCACCTGGCTTGAAGTCCGGGAAGCCGCCGAAGCGGTCCTTGCCGGCGAAAACCTGGAACGCCCTGAGGAGGTTGCAGCATGAGCGAACAAACCACCTACACTGCCAAGGACTACAAGGGTCGCCTGCCCCCGGTTTGGTGCCCTGGCTGCGGCGACTTCGGTGTCCTGGCCGCCATGCAGCGCGCCCTCGCCGAGAAGCAGATTGCCCCAGAGAACACCGTGTTCATCAGTGGCATCGGCTGCTCCAGTCGCTTCCCCCACTTCATGAACGCCTACGGCTTCCACTCCTGCCACGGCCGCGCCCTGCCGGTCGCCACGGGAACCAGCCTCGTCGTTCCTGAAGGCATCAAGGTCCTGGCCGTCGGCGGCGACGGTGACGGCATGGCCATCGGTGGCGGCCACTTCCTGCACGCGGCGCGCCGCAACATCGACGTGACCTACGTCATGATGGACAACGAGATCTACGGCCTGACCAAGGGTCAAATCAGCCCCACCACGGAGCAGGGTCTGGCCAGCAAGTCCACGCCGTACATGAGCAAGGAAGCCAGCAGCGACATGCCGCTCAATCCGCTCGCCCTGGCCATCACGGCCGGCGCCACCTTCGTGGCCCGCGGCTACAGTGGCAAGATGAAGGAACTCGTCGAGATCATCGGCAAGGCCATCGACCACCCCGGCTACTCGTTCGTGCAGGTCATCAGTCCCTGCGTGACCTTCCACGACATTTACGAGAAGGCCCGCGCCGAGCAGAAGGCCCTGAACCCGGAGCACGACACCAGCGACCAAATGGCCGCCCTCGTCGCCTCCATGGGGGAGCCGTTCATCACCGGCGTCTTCTACGAGTCCGAGCGCCAGACGCTGCGCGAAGCCGTGGATGGCCAAGTGGCTGCAGCGCAGTCCGGCCGCGAGAAGGGTCTGGGCGCTGTGGCCCTGGACATCCTCGCCAAAGCTGGCCAGTAAGCGCTTCTAGCTTTGAGACAGGAGCGACGCTTCGGTTTCGACACCGGCACGGTAACCAGCGGCTAGCTCGCGCTCCGGTTCGTTGCGCGGACCGTCGATGCCGTCCGGCAAGACCCAGATTTCCAGGGGTGTCCGTTCGCGGGGGCCGGCATAGTAGCTGGCCACGAGCCGGTGCAGGTTTCCGACGTCTTTGGCACACGCATGGCAGACCGCCATGCTTTCGCCGCCGGCAAAGCCCACTTCGACGAGGCCTCGCTCAGGGTGCGCACAGGTGCGGCAGCGGTGCTGCTGCCATTCGATGCCGAGCTTGTCTGCGATGAAGGTCCACCAGGAATCAGGCACATGGGGTTGGTCGCCGCTGCACGTGACGCCGGTGTCGGCGAAGAAGTGGAGGCTGGATTCCTTGGCCATTTTGCGGTAGGCCATCAGGAGGACTTGCGGGTCGTCGTGATTCTGGACGCCGAGCATGCAGGCCCGGTGGACTTGTCCGCGCATCAAGTAGAAGCGGCGGCGGCCGCCGACTTTGTGATCCACGAGGCGGGGCACGGATTCCAGTTGGGCCAGTTGCATGCTTTGCCACACGGCGCCGACAATGCCTCGGTCCCGTTTCGTCGTGAAGCCGGCTTTACCTTGGGCCAATTTTTCGAGGCCCGCTTGCACCTTGGCCAGGGGCTTGGGGGTGCCGTGCGGCATGGCGGGCAGGGCACGCAACGGGTCGTCGGCGAGGCTGCGGATGCGACCAAGAAACAGGTCTTGGGCGGTGCCTGCGGCGGTTCGGATGCTGGTGCGCTTCTTCTTTCGCTTGGCCATCAGGAAGTCTCCAAGTGGGTGGGCCCGATGCGGGCCAGGACATAGAACGGTCCGGCAAGGACATAGAAGGCCATGAAGCCAAGCATGCCCCACACGGGGATGTCGCCCGAATCGACGATGTGGCCAATGACCGTTGCGAGAATCAGGAGGACGGCCACGATGCCGAGCCAGCCACGCAGCTTGGGGTAGCGGATGCGGCTGATCATCAGGAGTCCGCTCACGGCCCCCACGGCAAGAAGCCACGTCACGTCCAACCGGAGCAGGACTGCGCTGACGATGAGCAGGGCACCGCCAGGACTCGACAGGCCACTGAAGTAGCGGCTGTCCTTGGTTTCGCGCAGGGCTTCAAAGCGAGCCAACCGAAGCGTGACGGCGACGAGGAAAAACGCCCCGACGGCGACGGTGGCAGGTTGGAATTCAACGGATGCCAGCAACACCGCAGGGGCCACGGCGAAGGTCACGACGTCGCTCAATGCATCCAGGAAGCCACCCAGGGGGCCTCCGCCGCCACCAAGGCGGGCCACGGCGCCATCGGCCCCGTCCAGCAGGATGCCAACGAGGATCAGGATGCCTGCCAGGGTGGGGTCTTCACGGGCCACAAGAATGGCAATGAGGCCCACAACGGCGTTGGACATGGTGACGACGTCGGCGGGTCGGATGTCGCGGGTGATGCGTTCCAGGCCGTCCCATTCGTCGCGCAATGCGGCGTTCAGGTATGCTTTCAATCCCAAGCCGCGACCTCGCTTCGGCCTGCTTGGACGCGGTCGCCCACTTGGACGGTCCAGGTCAAGGTGCCCTCGGGAACCAGCAAGTCGCAGCGGCTGCCAAGGCGGATGAGGCCGAGCTTCTCGCCCTTGGCCACCGTGTCGCCCTTGGTGGCGTAGGGTACGATGCGGCGGGCCACGGCGCCGGCGATTTGGATGACCTTGATCTCGCCAAGCTCGGTCTTCATGTGGGTGATGACGCGCTCGTTGCGGTCACTGTCCTTGTTGAATGCCGGCACATGTTTGCCGGGAATGTGGGTCACGCTCACGACGTTGCCCGGCACGGGAAATCGGTTGACGTGCACGTCGAGGGGGCTCATGAAAATGGAAAGCCGATCGACGCGCCCCAGATCCGGATCATCGATCTGATCCACGCGGACGACCTTGCCGTCGGCGGGGCTGCAGACGCCGGAGGCAATCGCGCGTTCGGGATCTCGGAAGAAGTACCAGAAACTCATCGCCAGGAAGAAGGGCACCATGCTGGCGGCGACCATCCAGGGTTGGCCGAGGGTTGGGCCGAAGCTGGCCATGAGAATCGCGATGCTCACGGGGATGACGATCCAATTGGCGCCGCCGTGGGCGATCTTGAGCACAGGGGTTCGACACCGGGCTGCCTGAAAGGGTTGGCGCTATTCCAGCAACTCGTCTAGGGTGTCGACGGTCTCGCCGGCATCTGGTTGGGTGGCCGCGGTTGGCTCGGGGCGGCGCCGGCCGATTTTGAGGGTCCGTTCAATGGGGCCGTCGCGATCGGGCAAATCCAAGACGTCCACGAGGCTCTTGAAGAACTCCGGGAACCATTTGAACACGGCGAAGGCGATGCCCACCATGGCAAGCAGGCTGCCGCCTTTGCCAATGGCATTGTGCATCGTCCAGAAGCTGCTGTGGCCTTGGCCGTAGAACCAAATGATGCCGGTGTTGCGCACCAGATTCAGCACGTAGACGACGGCGCCGACGATGACGCTGAACTGGATTTTGCGCTTCAAGGGCGCATTGGTGCCAAAGAAGAGGCCGACGAAGAGCATGATGCTCTGGATGGCAGTGCAGGCCAGAATGATGCTCACGGGCACGACGCCGTCAGCGCTGTTGTTGTAGAACAGAAGATCCTGCCACAGGCTACCATCGCTTTGCGGGTAGCTGCGCACGGAGGAAAAGCCGGGCCCGTTGCCCGGCGGCAGGGTGCGGCAGTATTCGCCGACCAAGTCGCCGCGGTTCGGGCTGCAGTATTTGTCGGGATAGAAGAACCAGACCGGGCCGGCCGGGTCGACCTCATCGACGATGAATTGGAGGTTGGCTTTGTCGCCTTGACCGAACAGGTCGAGCATCCATTTCGTGTGGTCGCTGACGACGTGAATCAGCCAGACACGCAGGAATTGAATCTTGGCGATGACGAAGTAGCTGCCCGCAGCAATGAATGCCGTGACGTTCAGGAAGTGGACGGCTTCGTTGCGCACGCCGCGCGCCAGGCTGAGCCATTGATGGTAGGCGAGGTAGACGAAGAAGTAGACGCCGATGATGGCGAAGGCGAAGTTGACGTAATCCTGGTCTTCCTTGATGAAGAGGTCCTTCGCCGTCAAGGCCCAGTAGAAGGCAAAAAGAATCCAGCCGACCATCGTGATGCGCTGGGTCCAGGGTTGTCGGATGAAGCCGAATCCCAGGAGTGCCAAACCAGTGAACAGCGGCACGAGGGTCCATTGTTCCCAGCCGGGGCTCAGGGTGACCTTGTTGCTGATGTAGCCATGTTGGGCCTGCAACAGGAGGCCGGCGATGACCATGGCCGTCGCGATGGAGCCAAAGAACAGCGTGATGTGGAGCGGCTTGTAGCGGGATTCCGCCTCCGTAGAGGCTTCTTCCGCGTAGGGGTGTGGGCGGGGCTTGCGCTCCCGGTCCTTGGGGCCTAGGATGCGCTGCATGATCGAGGCCTCGCCTGCCACGACCCCCCTTCAGGTCGGGCCTTGGATAGCGGTTGTGGTGCGGGTCCGTCGCCAACCGGGCGGTTCAAGGCCCACTCGACGCTCGTCGCTTCGTGGCGGATGTCCCTGGACGCATTGTCTCACTTGTGCCGAGTCACACGGAGAGCCTGCATGACTTGGGCATCAAGGAGCGCGTCGTCGGACGGACCCGTTTCTGCATTCATCCCAAGCCATGGGTTGACTACGTGACGCCCGTCGGCGGCACCAAGGATGCCAAACTCGACAAGATCCTCGCTTTGGAACCGGATTTGGTCGTGGCGGACAAGGACGAGAATCCCAAGGCCCTCATCGACAGCATCCAGGAGGCTGGCGTCGAGGTGCTCTGGTCCGAAATCGACACGGTGCCTGACGCCGCGGATTTCCTGGAAGTCCTCGGGGAGCGTTGCGGGGTGCCGACGGCGGGTCACGTGGTCGCGCAGCAGATCCGGCACGGGCTCGAAGCGGTGGCCGGCGCCGAGCCGGTCCCGGTTTGGTGCCCGATCTGGTATGATCCCTGGATGACCTTCGATCGCACAGCGTATCCCCATGCGATGTTGGCGGCCGTGGGCTTGGAGAATGTCTTCGCCGATCACCCGGGGCCCAAGTATTTCGAAACGAGCGCCGACGAAGTGGCTGCGACCCGGGCCGCGTGGACGTTGCTGCCATCGGAGCCCTATCCGTTCCACGACCGGCACGACAAGGTCGAGGCCGGGGGCTTGCCGCCGTCGCGCCTCATCGATGGCGAGGCCCTGACTTGGTTTGGCACGCGCACTGTCTCCGGATTGCAGGTGCTTGCCGAAACGGCGGACGCATTGCGTGCTTGAACCGGTTCGGCGACGACGAGGCCGGCGCCCAGAAACAAGACCAAGACGACCAGGAGCCAGCGCATGTGGCGCCATAGATGCCCGGTTGACTTGAGGGCTGGGCGATCGTCGGGAACCGACCGAATGATGTACAATCCCGAACTCCGAAGCTCATGGAGGCCGGCATCGACGAAGCAGGGCGAGGCCCTGTCATGGGTCCGCTCGTGGTTGCCGGCGTGGCCACCCAAGACCCGGAGAGGCTCTGGCACCTGGGCTGCAAGGACAGCAAGAAGCTGAGTCCCGCCAAACGTGTTCGATTGGCGCGTCTCCTGGAAGATGACTCTGGGGTGCAGATTGAGGTCCGCGTGATTCCGGCAGAGGTGCTGGATGCGGACATGGCGGATGCGACGCTCAATGAAGTGGTCCTGCGTCGCTTCCAGGACATCGGCGCGGCACTCGGCGCGCCACGCACGGTTGTGGACGCTGCCGATGTCGACGCGGCCCGCTTTGGCCGCCGCATGGCGGAGCGGGTCTCCGGCGACATCGTGGCCCAGCATCGAGCGGACGCGGACCATGCCACCGTCGCCGCCGCCAGCATCATCGCCAAAGTCACGCGCGACGCCGCGATGGATGAATTGGCCCGGCGATTGGAACGCCGGATTGACCGAGAACTTGGCAGTGGCTACCCGAGTGACGCGAAAACCGTGGCCTTCCTGGAGGCGTGGCTGGAGCGATTCGGGGATTTGCCGGAAGGCACCCGGCGCGCATGGAAAACGAGTCGGCGCCTGCTGGAAGCCCAAGCTGTGCGTCCGACCCGTCTCGATGATTTTGGGCCCAATGCTTAGAACCGGGAGCCGGCTGGCCGCCGCATGCGCGCCATCCTCATGGCCCTCCTGATGAGTACGGTCGTCCTGGCCGGCTGTGCCACCAACGACGAACCGGCCCCTGAGCCGACCCCGGAACCCCGCGTGGATCCGGGCCCTGGTTTTGAGGTCACGGAGGTCGATTTCTTCGGCAACCCTGTGCCTCGTTTGCTCTGCTTCGACCTGGCAACGTTTGACACCAAGGCGACGCCCGAACAGGAAGCCGCTGGCACGCGTTGCAACTTCGAAATGACGCCAGATGATGGTCGCGAAGGCAACGAAGTGACCATCGCGGTCAACCCGACCGATCCGGGCAACATTGTCGGCGGCGCCAAGGACTACTACCCGCCGGACGCCGGCGAATGCGTCTGGAATGGCGTCTACGTCACCCACGACGGCGGCCGCACCATCTATCAGGACCGCAGCTTCGATGGCAGCCCCTGGCACCTCTACAATGGCGACCTTGGCGGCTTCACCCCCAACTACGCCAGCACGTTCTGGTGCACCACCGACCCGGTTGCCTACTTCAATACGGCTGGCACGCTCTACTATCTCCTGATGGCCTACCAGACGGACCCGGTCACGGGCAGCAAGGCCTGCGAGGATGTGTGCCCCAACGGCGCCCTCAATGACTGGGCGTTCAACCGCGCCACGCAAATCGTTGCGGTCAGCGACGACGGTGGCGACACCTTCCACACGTTCACGCCCGTCCTCGAAGGCACCTTCCCGGCCAACTTCGCAGACAAGGGCTGGATCGCGGCCAGTGCAGACGGCACCATCCACGTCATGTGGTGGAGTGCCTTCCTTCCGGGCAACATGTACTTCCGCAGCACCGACGGCGGCCAGACCTACAGCGATCCTGAGATCCTGTCCGTCTTCCTGGGCCCCGGCGCCGGCAGCGTCGACACGCCCGACCCCGCGCCGTCGGTCGGCACGGGCCCCGCGGGCCAAGGCAGCTTCGTGGATGTTGGCACGGGCGCCGAAGTGTACGCCATCTGGAACAGTGGTGGCGTCCAATTGCGCCGCAGCTTCGATCACGGCTCGACGTGGGATGAGCAGCGCACCATCCAGGAAATCAACGGCCGCTCCATGCCCACCATTGATGGCCGCGACCGCCGCGGCGGCCACCCGCAGCTGGCCACCGATCGCAACCCCGACTCGCCCTTCGCCGACGCGCTCTACATTGCCTGGCAAGACGGATGCCAAGCCAGCGTCTGGAGCGCTGGCTGCGCAGGTTCTGACCTCGACGAGAGCCTCACCGGCACGGGCATCTGGGTTGCCAGCAGTTTCGACAAGGGCGAAACTTGGAACGCCCCGGTCCGCGTCAGCGACGCCCCCGAGGGTGCCGATGAATGGCGCATCTTCCCCACGGTGAGCGTCAGTCCCGGCGGCGTCGTGGACGTCAGCTGGATGGATAGCCGCGATACGCGTTGGCTGCCCTGTGCCGGCGCCGACGCGCCCCACGGCGAACCTGACTGCGGCGAGGAGTACCAGGCGCTGAACCAACGCTACAGCTACTCCCTGGACGGTGGCAAGACGTGGAGCGCCGACTTCTCTGTGCGTGACGCCAGCGACGACGGCTGGGATCCGGCCAACTGTCACCACCAGAATGGCGACATCTTCATCGGCGACTACAACGACATCGACAGCAGCTGGCAAGCAGCCCACCCGGTCTGGCCGGACACCCGCGAGGGCCACTGCGACGTCTACACGGCGACGATCCAGCGACCCATGTTCGCCGAGGGTTGGGATGCCGACAAGCGCGCCGACGCCGAGGCGTTCATCCTCGCCAACCCGCTCTAGGCGTCCACGACGGCGCGCAAGGCTTCCCGGAGGCGATCCGTTGATGGTCCTGCGGCGAGGATGAAGTCGCCCGGCGTCTGGGCACGGCGCAGATCGTTGACCATGGCATGGCAGAACACCTGGGCCAACTCCTCGCCCATGGCGGCGGCCAACTGATCGACGCTGTCCAGAAGCACATGGCTCGGTGCTTGTCGGCATACCAATCGGCTGCGCATGGCGATGGCTTCCAGGTGCGCGGGTCCGCCGACGTACAGGACATTGCCCATGAATCGGCGGCCTTCGAGGGCGCGGGTTGTGGCGTCGATGAAGAACAAGCGGGTCGGGTCGATGTCGGCGTCCTGCAACCTGCGCCGCCAATCCTCAACGGGTCGCCGCAAGGTCACAAGCACGGGGCGACGTCCGGCGTCGAGGGCCTCGTGGATGCGTTTCAGGATGCGAGCTTCTCCGTCCTGGGTGGCATCCAGGGCGCGTAGTTCAGACAAGATCGAGGGCGTCCAGCATGTGGCCCCGCCGGATGGGTTTCGTGATGAAGCCGTCCGCTTTGCCAAGCACCGCGTGTTCCACGTCCCGTTCGGCGTCGGAGGTGGTCAGCATGACAACACGGATCTTAGCGAGGCGTGGATCGGCGCGCAGCTGCGCCAATACTTCATGCCCATTCTTGCGCGGCATGTTGATGTCCAAAAAGATGAGGTCGGGCAGCGGCGCCGCCTTGGATAGCCGGTCGTTCAATTGGTCCAGGGCGCTGTCTCCGTCGGGCGCGTGGGCAAATTGCAAGTCGAATTCCTTGGCGACGCGCTGGGTGAGCCAGACGTCGTCGGGGTCGTCTTCAATCAGTAAGATGTCGTGCATGTCAGGTCTCCAAAGTGAATCTGAATGTGGCACCGCCGCCCGGCGTCTCTTCGATCCAGATGCGGCCGCCGTGGCGCTCAATGACTTTCTTGACCGCGGCCAAGCCGATGCCCGTGCCTTGGACTTCATGGCCGTGGAGGCGCTGGAACATCTGGAATGCCTTGTCGCGATGCGTCGGGTCGATGCCGTCGCCGTGGTCGCGCACGAAGTAGCTGCCGTCGTGGCCGACGTGGATGGGGCTGCGTCCGTACTTGACGGCGTTTTCGATGAGGTTGTGCCAAATCTGGCGCATCTGAATGGGGCTTGCGATGACGGGGGGCAGTGCATCCACGCGGATCTCGTGGTCGCTGTGCAGTTCCGCGACGATGTCCGACGCAAGGCCGTGCATGTCCACTTCGCGAGCCAGGTCGGGCCGGTCAATACGTGAGAAGTCCAACAGTTCCCGAATGAGGTCTTGGCTGCGGCGTGCATTGGCGAGGCTGCGTTCAATCAGCATGCGGGCCTCCCCGTCGAGGCCCTCGGCGCATTCCTCGGCCAAGATTTCGTTGAAGCTGACGACTTTGCGAATCGGTTCCTGCAAATCGTGGCTCGCCACGAAGGCAAATTCCTCCAATTCGCGGTTCGTCCGCTGCAATTCTTCCTGTTGGCGAGTCCGCGCCGCCAATTGTTCATGGATTTCGACCTGGGCCCGATGCAAGGCGCCGGTGAGGGCGTCCATTTCGGCGACGCCGGATGCCATGGGCGGTTCGACGGGTCCCATCGGATCAACCCGGGCGACGCGTTGTGCCAGCGCCTTGACGGGTTTGGCAACGTATCGATGAATGGCGATGTTGGCTACGATGGCGGTGCCCAGGACAAGGCCCACGGCGCCCAGGATGTTGATGCGCATCACCGTCGCGGCGGCGGCCCGGCCTTCCGTTGGATCGATGCCGGTCACGATGTGGACGGGGGCTTCTGTGGCATCATCGAGCACGCTGCTGCTCCACATCCACGTGCCACGTGGCAGCAACCCGGACGCTTCGAAGAAGCCGCGTCCTTCGAGGACGCCGGTGACCGCTGTCGGCTCGGGATAAATCCATGCGCCCACGAGATCTTGCCACGGGGTGCTGGCGCCCAGTACCAAGCCGGTCTCATCGATGAGAAACACGGCACCGTCGAGCAGGCCGTCCGCCACGAGCACTTGCGTGAACCGTTCCGGCGCGGTCACGGCATAGGCCATGTGTTCACCGACGGCGTGGAGGAACACGAGATCCTGGCCAGCCGTGCCGAAATCTGCAATCCCGAAGCCCTGGGTGCTGCGGATGCGCGGCCATGCGGCCCCCAAATGGACATCGCCTGGCGGCGTGCCCCACGTGCAGGCGGCGGTGCCGTCATCGCCCAGGATGCCGGCGCCCGTGAAGTCTGGAAATTCGCTGGCCAAGGTCGCCAAGTCTTTGGGGCACGACGCCCACGGGAGCAGACTTGCAGCGAGACTGAGATGCCTGGCCTGGTCCACGAACGCAGCTTCCCGGTCCGCAGCCGCTTGAGCAACGAGTCGCTGCCTTGATTCCAATTCGGACAACTCGTTGTCCCATTGGGCGATGCCCAAGGCAAGGAGCACCACGAGTGCGGGCAGCAGCGCCAGCACCACGGGCACGAGGATGCGGCGCTGGATGCTCGGGGCCTCCATGGTGCCGGGGGTTTCGCATGCCAGCAAAGGCTTCGCAATAGAGAAGCAATGGAATCCTGTCTGCGCTGCACGGTTTCGCGGGGGCGACGCGCCTTCGACGACGTCTTTCAAGGGAACGTCGCTGCCCGTCTGTGGCACGCATCGCGGTGACCGGCGGCACCGGCATGATTGGCAGGGTCCTGTGCAGGCACCTCGGCGATCAAGGGCATGACGTGGTGGCTCTGAGCCGCCGCGGGCAAGAAGTTCCTGGCATCACGGTCCAATCGGCCAACATCCTCGATCCGAGCCTCGATTTCTCGGGCTTCGATCAAGTCGTCCACGCGGCGGCGTTCGTTGGCTTCGGTTTGTCCAAACAGAAAGCGGCGCTCATGCACCGCACGAATGTGGATGGCACACGCAATGTTCTCGATGCGGCCGTCGCCGCCGGCATCGAGCGTGTCTTGCACGTCAGCAGCGTCGCTGCCATCGGACGCACTGGAGGCATTCCGCGTGATGCGGCTTGGATCGACCGGCGTCCGCAGGAATTCCACAGCGCCTACGAGCGCAGCAAGTACGAAGCCCACATCCAGGCCCACCGTCGTGATGACGTCGACGTGGTCTCGGTGCTGCCGAGCATCGTCCTCGGGCATGGTGAATCCAGTTCCGGACTCCTCGTCAAAGCGTACCTGGAACGGCGGCTACCCGCGGTGCCACGCCATCCAGGTCGCTTGGCCTTCGTGCACGTAGAAGACGTGGCCGCCGGCGCCGTGGCGGCTTTGGAACGTGGATCTGGTGCCTACGTCCTGAGCGAGGACTCAATGGATTTGCCCACGCTGTTTTCCCGCTTGGAAACCGCGACTGGCGTTCCGGCGCCACGGGAGATTCCCTTCTGGTTGCTACGGCTCGCGGCGCCGTTCGTGCCAGCGCTGAACCGGGACTTCATGCGCAACCTCGCACTGGATACGGCCTACGACAGCAGCCGGGCCCGCGATGAATTGGGATGGCGGCCCAACATGGATCGCCACCTGGCCGCCTAGTTGGGGTGCTGGGCGTCCCAGATGCGCAAGTGCGCAATTACGGGCATGATCAAGTCGCCAAAACGCAGGCCCTTGGGCGTCAAACTGTATTCCACGCGGACGGGCACCTCCGGGTACACTTCGCGGTGCACCAGGCCTTGGCTTTCCAAGTCCTTGAGTCGTTGGCTCAGGGTCCGGCTGCCGACGCCGGCCAAATCCTTGACCTTGGCACCGATGCCACGTTGGCCGACGCTGGTCAATTCCTCCTTGAGCTGATTGAAGCGCATCGTCCGGCGCATGCGCAGCAGGAACAAGATTTCGAAGCTCCACTTCTGGAAAATCGCGCCCAGGCTCTCCACGCTTTGGTGGATTTCGGATTCCAAGTCGCCGGTTTTGAAGAGCCAGGAGACCACTTCCTCCATGGCATGGCGATGGCCTTCGGCTTGTTCGTCCAGGAAGGCATCCAGGCGCTGGAGCATCGCCTCATTCCCCTTACGTGGCTGCGTGGCTTTCGTTTCGGACACCGGGTTCCCCTCCGGCCACCTGGCAACCAGGGGCCCACTGGCCGCCTTATCTTCGACGCTCGTTTCAATGCTCCTACCATGAGCGAGCAAACGAACGCCCACGACCGTGTCTACCCCTTCAAGGGCAAGCACCTGGGCAACAAGATCGCCGTGACTCTCGTTTCCGTGATTCCCCTGGCCTTGACGGTCTTCGCGATCATCCGCCTCTGGGGTCTCCACGTCACCTGGCTGGACATGGCCCTGCTGTTCGGCTTCCACATCCTCGGCGGCATCGGCATCACGCTGGGCTACCACCGCATGACGACCCACGGCGCCTTCAAGGCACGCCGACCCATTCAGGCGCTCTTCGTTTGGATGGGCGTCAATGCCGTCCAAGGCGGCCCCGCCAGCTGGGCGGCCACCCACCGACGCCACCACAGCCTGAGCGACCAACCCGGCGACCCGCACAGTCCCCTGGAAGGCCTCTGGCACGCCCATTGGGGTTGGATGGTCAAGGGCAACCTGGTCCACAGTGGCCCCGGCTACGACCGCCTCATGCGCGACCCTGTGATTCGCTTCTTTGAGAAGACCCAGCTCTTCTGGTACGTGATGACCTTCGTGATGCCCGGCATCGTCGCGGGCTTCGTCGCCCCCGCCGTCGGCCTCGGCGCGGGTGTCTTTGCCTGGGGGGCCTTCTGGCAAGGTGTGCTGTGGGGTGGCGCCGTGCGCGTCTTCCTGATGCACCACATTACATGGAGCATCAACAGCATCTGCCACGCCTGGGGCACCCGCCCCTACACGAGTCCCGACGTTGCGCGCAACAACGCCATCTTCGGGGTCCTGGGCTACGGCGAAGGCTGGCACAACAACCACCACGCCTTCCCTGACAGTGCTCACATCGGCATGCGCTGGTACCAAATCGACCTGGGCCGCTACGTCCTGGCCGTGCTGCGTCCATTCAAGCTGGTCTACGATCTGAAGTTGCCCAGCAAGGCCGAGCGTCAAGCGCGCAGCGCCAAGCAAGCCAAGCAGGCAAAGGCTCAGCGCATCGCGACGTAACCGCCCACTTCGATGCCGCGCAAGGTTTCTTCGTGGAAACTGAAGCGAGCATCAAGCGGGTAGTCCCAACGGCCGACGCGTTCCACTTCCAGGCCCTGCTCCTTGTAGAATGCGGAGAGGAAGCGCTCGTTGACGGGTTGCTGCAAGAACCAAATCGACCCCCGGCGCGCCGCCGTGGCCTCGATGGCGCGCTGATGGAACACTCGATCGGCGTACTTGCGCTGGCTGCCAAAGGGCGGATTCATGACGACGGTGTCGACGGCGGGCGCATCATAGTCGGCCAAATCGGCCACGTGGAAGTCGCCGTCGACGTGCTCCGCGGATATGGCAATCGCGTCCGCGTCCACGTCGACGCCCGTCACGCGGCCACCAAGCGCATGCACGCCCCGACTCAGGGTCCCCGTGCCGCAGCCCAAGTCCAAGACGTCCTTGGAAGCGATGCAGCCGTCTTGATGGGCTTCCCAGAGGAACGCCGCCGCAACCCGGCTTGGGGTGCGGTACTGCTCCCGACTCGCGTCCGGGGTCGGAAAATCTGGAACCGCATCCAGGAGTCGCTCCAAGTCCCGCAGGCGCACGGCAGGGCCACAAAGCGATGCCTTAAGACGCCTGAGGCCAAATTTTGCTTGTGGGGCAATTGTACGTCATCCGACATGGTCAAACCACGTGCAACCAGGAGGCCATCATCCAAGGCCCGCGCGTGGACGCCGCATTGTCCGAGACGGGCCGACAACAAGGGGTCCGGCTCGGCGAGGCCTTCGCCCACACGCCCCTCGACGCCGTCATCACGAGTCCACTGCAACGGGCACGAGACACGGCGCAGGCACTCTTGGAGGGCCACGCCGGCGGCTTGAGTTCCCAAGTCGCGCCTGAGCTGTATGAACTCGATTTTGGCGACTTCTGTGGCCGCCGCATGCCGGATGTGGCAGACGCCTTCGCCCAAGTGGTCGATGCTTGGGATCTCGGCTTCGTCGATCAAGCCTTTCCTGGAGGCGAATCGCCGGCCTTGGCCCAGCATCGCATCCGCCCCGTCGCCCAACAACTGCGAGCCCATGTGGCCGACCATGACGTCGCCGTCGTCGCCCACGGGCGCATCAACAAAATCTTGCTCGCCACGTTGTTGGGGCGTCCTCTCGTCGAAATGGGCCAATACCCCCAAGACAACGCCTCGATCACGCAGATTGCCTGGACGGAAGCGGGCCCGGTTGTGCGCCGCATCAACGACACGATGCATTTGACCTGATTTGGGAAAACCTGCTTTAGAAACGCCGCCACTTCTCTCCTATGCGCGTCGTCCTCCTGTTGCTCGTGGCGGGGCTTGCCGGATGCACCCAATTCACGGATCCGACTCCGCCGGGCTTTCCCAGTGAAGGCCCATGGCTGCAAAGCGAGCCGTTGACGCGCAGTGGATTGGAAGGCCAAGTGGTCCTCGTTGATTTCTGGACCTACAGTTGCATCAACTGCATCCGGACACTGCCCCACTTGACGGCCTGGTACGATACCTATGCGCCGTTTGGGTTCGTCATCGTCGGCGTCCACACGCCGGAGTTCGATTTCGAGAAGGACACCGCCAACGTGGAAGCCGCCCTGGAGAAGTACGGCATCAACTATCCCGTGGTCCAAGACGACGATCGCACCATTTGGCGCGCATGGGAGCAGCGCTTCTGGCCAGCCAAGTATCTCATCGCGCCCGACGGCGACGAAGTGTACCGGCACTTTGGCGAAGGCGCGTATTTTGAGACCGAAACCAAGATTCGTGAGCTCTTGGAAGCCCAAGGCCACGTGCTGCCCGAGCGCGTCTCGCCCCCTGATGGCAGTGCGCCTCGCGTGTCCTTGACGCGGGAGCTCTACGCCGGCACATGGCGCCAGCATGATGCCATCGGGAACGCGGAAGGCTACCGGCCCGGCCAAACCGTGACCTATACGTTGCCCGAGAATCCCGGCGCCGACCGCATCTACTTGGAAGGCGATTGGTTCAACGGCGAAGAAGCGCTCACGGCCCAAGGCCCTGGAAAGGTGTCGCTCTGGTTCCGGGCAGGCGCCGCCAATTTCGTCGCAGAGGGGCCTGGATGCGTGACGGTTCTTCTGGGTGGCGAACCGGTTTCGGCGTGGGGTCCCGACGTGGACGACGACGGGCAGATTTGCCTCGACGGCGCCGACAGCTACGACTTCTTTGCCGGTGAGTACGGCAGCCACCGCGTGCTGTTCGAGGTGCCTGATGGTTTTTCTCTGTACACGTTCGCGTTCAGCCGCGGCCCAGCTACAGCGCCTCAATAGAACATGGAATGAAGCCTTAGGCTCATGTCATCCCAATACGGCTTGGAACCACGCAACAAACTGGAGGCCAACATCGCCATCGATGCCAGACAGGTCCAGTGGGTTCCATGACGCCCATGAAGAACCAAATGATCGACCACCTACGAGCCGCCGGACGCCCACTGAGCCACGCAGCCCTCGCCCGGCTCTACGCCGACCCCCAACAACGGAACGAAGACCGTGACCAACTCCGCAGGCAACGCCTCGTGCGCCTCGACGGCCGCGGCATCCATTGGACCCGCACCTGAACCATGATGAAGCCCCGCCCCTGTCCCTGGACATCATGCAAGTGCGCCGCGTCTACGAAGCACCCCGCCCCGACGACGGCCGCCGCATCCTCGTCGATCGGCTCTGGCCGCGGGGCCTGACCCGGGAAGCCGCCGCCATTGATCACTGGGCCAAAGACCTCGCCCCGAGCCATGGCCTGCGCAAGGCGTATCATGCGGGCGAGCTCGATCACGCTCACTTCTGCGCCCAATACCAAGCCGAACTGGCCGACGCGGACCTCGGCCCACTCGCCGGCGACGTCACCCTCGTCACCGCCGCCAAGAATGTTGAGCTGAGCCATGTCCCGGTGCTCGTCCATCTCATGAGAAACCGTGGTTGACGGCCATGGCGTTCAACGCCGAGCAGCGATTGGCCGGTATCATGAGCCGCCTCAGCGACTTTGCCACGGCCTGGAATGAAGACCAACGCATCCAGCCCCTGTGGTGGCGGATGCTCGTCAAAGCCATGCGGCGTCCCCTATGGGCCCGGCGCATCTTGACCGCTTAAACGCCCCACAAGTCGGCGACTTCGTCGAGCCACATGGCTTCTGAATTGGCCACGACGCCATCGCTTCGAGCCACGCCAACGAGGAATTCCAGAATCGCCGCCAAAATCGGCGAGCCCTTGCCGTACGCCGCGAGCAATCGATCCATGGTGTCCGCGATTTCAGGCCGCACTTCGTCGGTCTCATGAAACGCATCGCACGCATCCAACACCATCTGATCGACGCGTCCCGAATCAAGGCCCGCCGCGAGCCCCATGCGTTGGGCCGCCATGGCCAATTCCCGTTGCTCCTCCGGGCTGACGAAACGATCGGCTTGAGCCAAGTGGAGGGCTAGGAACACGAACCGGTGGGTGGTCGTCCAACGCATCGACGCCGGCTCATGCCGGCGGGCTGGCATAAACGAAGCGTTGGCAAGGCGCGGCCTGGTTCGCCTTCACGTCCCTAACGGGCATTGGCGGCGCATTTGTCGCCCCGACGGCCTGCTAGGCCGCTGGGTCCACTCGGCAGTGCCTCGCTCGCCCCCACTTCCCTAACGGGAATTGGCGGCGTACGTATCGAACAGGTACTTGTCCATGGAGCGAAGACCCAACACCATGTCGAGCTCCTGCGGCGTCAGGAACGGCTTGTTGTAGCGTCCCTGGTCATCGATGGGCACGCGGGGGCATGCCACGCCGACGAAGGCATCCAAGTGGCGGAAGTAGAGCAAGTCGCCGGGACTGATTTGCTTGTTCTGAATCAAGTAGCCCCGCTTGCCGTGGTCGCGCAGCTTCTTGAGGATCCGCTTGGCCGATTCCATGCGCATTTGGCCGCCCTTGGTCGAAATGACGATGCCAAAAGTCTCCGCTTCCTGGGCATTGGCAATGGCGGCGTAGCGCTGCTTGAGGATCTTGTGCTTCGGCTCGTCGAAGGTGTGGATTTCGCCGTCGTAGGGATTGGCGCCGACGATGCGCTTCTCCGTTTCCAGCGCCAATGCGAGGGGGTGGAAGTCGCCGCTGCCGACGAACAAGAACTCGTCCACGTCCATCAGTTTGGTCGCGGCCATGACATTGCAGCCAAGGAGTTGTCCCTGCAGCTTGGTGCGCTTGTCACCGAAGCCCAACACGGGCTCGAAGCCTTCCTCGCGCAGGATGTCGCAGGCCTCCTCCATCTTGTGGGTGTGCTGCGCCGTGGTGCACACACCGATGCGCTTGCCGGTCAAGTGTTCCTTGGCGGCCTTGCGAACAACGGGTTCGATGGTGTGCGTGGACCATGCTTGGATGTAGTAGACGTGGACGCCGCCCAGTTCCGGGACGCTGGGCATGTCACTGTGGCCAAAGTGCAAAAGCACCTTGACGTCGAGCTTGGCCATTTCGTCGTCGCACAGGTCGCAGGCGCCGTAGCACGGATCGGCCGAGATGACGACGGGGACCCCGAGTTCGGCTTCCACGATGTCGGCAATCTCCGTGCCGTGGTCGCGCAGGCCATCCGGGAACTGCACGCCGATGCTCTCCAACTCCGGGTGGTCTTTGCGCACTTGGGGCAGGACCTCCTCGAACGGAATGAGGTAGTTGTAGAGCTCCATGGGCTTGCGGGGCCAGCGCGTGGTTATCAGGGTTGCGGACGCGGCTACTCGTAACTCAGCGCTTCCACCGGCTGAATCTTCGTCGCTCGCCTGGCTGGCAGGAATCCCGCCAGCACACCGGTTAGCACACCGACGCCGACGCTGATGCCCACCCAGTCCCAGGGCATGACGAAGCTGACGTCTTCGCCGGAGAACAGGCCATTGATGAGTGCGGCGCCGCCGCCGATGCCGAGCAGGATGCCGATGAGGCTGCCGACGAGGCCAATGATGGCTGCTTCCAGGAGGAACATCCAGAGGATGTCGCGGTCGAGGCCGCCGATGGCCTTCATGACGCCGATTTCCTTGGTGCGTTCCGTGACGGTGATGAGCATGATGGTGCCAATCATGACGCCGCCCACCAGGAGGCTCACGCCTGCAATGCCGGCGATGAAGATCGTGATCTGGTCGAATGCGCTGCCGATTTGGTCTTGGATGTCGCTGGCGGTGGCGACGAAGACGGTCAGGCCTTCCACGTCTTGCAGCAGGGCGTATGCGTCACTGTCGTCGAGCATGTAGTCTTCGACATCGGCCTTGACGTCCCGAGCCACGGCGGCGGTTTCGGCGACGACCGTGAAGCCCAGGTACACGCGCACATTTTCGCCGGTGGTGGGGCTGGCGCGGCTGTCCGTGTAGAATGGGTCCAAGGCAACGAAGACCTGGCCGTTGAGGCTGCCAAAGAGGCTCTCTTCCTTGGCCAAGATGCCCGCGACGGCGACGTCTTGGGTGCTGGCGTCGGGCCGCGTGATGGTGACCGTGTCGCCAATCGCAATGGTGGGATCGGTGCTGCCTGTGACGCCGCTGAGTTGCTGCGCAATGGCGTAGCCGAGCACCATTTCCAATTCGCCATCCGTGAACGGGCCGCCGACGAGGTAGTTGTCGCCTTCGGGATTGACGCGCACTTCGTCGGCGTCCTGCGTTGTCGCTGTCAGCGTACGGAATTGCAGGTCGTCTTCGCCGTAGCGCAGATTCGTAACCGCGGATTCGCCACTGGCAATGACGCGATCGACGCCATCGATGTCCAGCAAGGCCTGTCGGTCCACTTCCGTGAACACCAGGCCAAATTGCCCTGCATCGGGAGGACCATTTTGGACGCCGTCGGCGCCGGCGGTCACGAAGATGCTGCGGTTGTCCACTTCATCGAATTGGCTCGTGACGCTCTCTTCAAAGGCGGCACCAAGGCTGACGACGGCGATGACGGAGCCAATGCCAATGACGACGCCCAGGATCGTGAGGACGCTGCGCATTTTGCGGTTCCACAGGCTTCGCAGGGCCATGCGAAGGGCTTCGAATCCGAGCATCAGGCACCTCCGGAGCGCACGATGCGGCCATCCTTGACGACGATGATGCGCTCGCCGTAGGCGGCCATGTCGCGGTCGTGGGTCACTTGGACGATGGTTTTGCCTTGATTGTGAAGGTCCGCGAACAATTCCATGATTTCCTGGGTCGTGCGGCTGTCCAGGTTGCCGGTGGGTTCATCGGCCAAGAGAATGGGTGGCTGCAAGGCCAAGGCGCGGGCGATGGCGACGCGTTGCTTCTGGCCGCCGCTGAGTTCGCTCGGCTTGTTGCCCATGCGGTCGCCCAGGCCCACGCTACGCAGGGCTTGCTGGGCCATTTCCTTGCGCCGGCCGTACGGTGTGCCGCCCAGCGCAAGCGGCAGCATGACATTCTGGAGGGCGGAGGTGCGGGGAATCAAGTGGAATGCTTGGAAGATGAAGCCCATGTGCTTGCGCCGGGCCAAGGTGCGTTGCTTGTCCGTCAGGCGGCTGGCGACTTGGCCCATGACGCGGATGCCGCCACTTGTGGGTGCATCGAGCAAGCCAAGCAAGTGCATCAACGTCGATTTGCCGCTGCCGCTGGGGCCCATGATGCTGACGAATTGGCCTTGCGGAATGTCGAGGTTGACGCCGCGCAGGGCGTGGACTTCGTTGCCCGGCTTGCCGTAGGTCTTGCTCAACCGCCGTGCTTGGATGGCGTGCACGGCCAGTCAATCCATCCTTTGGGCTAAAACGTCAAGGGTCCACGTGGACGCGCTGGTCGACGTGGATGCGATGCATGGCTTGGATCGGCAATCCCGTGTCATCGCGAATGGCTTGGGCGCCTGTGCCTTTTTCCACGATGGCCAAGCAACCGATCACGGTGGCGCCGCGTTCGTCCAGGGCCGCCATGAGGCCACGTAGGGTGCCGCCGGTGCTGATCAGATCATCAACGATGAGCACCTTGTCATCTGGACGAATGTCGTTGAGGTAGATGCAGCTCTCGCCGTAACCGGTTTCACAGTACGCAATCGTCTCGCCCGGTAGGCCGTATTGCCGTTTGCGCGCAATCACCATGGGCTTTCCAGACAGCAAGCTGAGGGCGGTCGCCACGGGAATCGCCATGGCCTCGGGCGCCAACAACAAGGTCGCCTGGTCGACGCCGGGCTGTTGCATGGCCCAGGCTGCCCATTCACGCAGTTCTTCCACGTCCATGCGGGGCACGCCATCTGTCAAGGGATGGATGATGTATGGATATCCGGACTTGTCGAGAATGGGTGCGGCGGCGAGGCTATCCTTGATCATAGGACTCCAGGAATCGGTCGATGATGTCGTCGGTAACGTGCGGGCCGACAACGATGCGTAGGGCCTCAAATCGGGGCACGATGTTGAGTCGGAAGCCCGCGGACATGAGCCTGGCATGGCGGCTCTTGACGTCGCCGTGATGGAACGTGACGACGTTCAACTCAGGCTCGGCAACGAGGCTCGCGCCGCGTGCCTTGAGGCCTTGTGCCAGCCGCTTGGCAGATGCGATGCATCGGTGGGCATTGGATTCGTAGCCGTCCAGGCCAGTGGCGCGGTGCGCGGCCCACGTGGCGGCGACGGCGGCGCCGGGCCGGGTGCCCATGAGCGTGCTTTGGCTGTCGGTGCTAACGTAGCTCGTCTCGACCGCCGTGGCCTGCCAAATGCTCGCGTCGGCGACGACCAACGCACCGGCCGGAACGGGAGCCATGCCCATTTTGTGGGGGTCCAGCGCGACACTTGTCACGCCAGGCACGCGCAAATCCCAGGGTATCTCCAGGAATGGGAGAACGTAGCCGCCAAAGGCGCCGTCCACGTGGCAGTGGGCGCCGACGCGTTGGGCTGCGGCTGCAATGGCCGGGATGTCATCGACCAAGCCGAGTTCCGTGCTGCCGGCGATGGCCACGACCAGAGCCGTGTCATCGCTGATGGCTGCCGCCATGGCGTCGGGGTCGCTGCGCAAGTCGTCGCCGGCGGGCACGCGGATCAACTCCATGCCCAGCATGCGGGTGGCCTTCTCGAAACTGAAGTGCGCGGCGCCACTGATGACGACTTGGTTGCGGCCCGTAGTTTCCCTGGCCAGGTAGCAGGCTTGCAGGTTGGCTTCCGTGCCACCTGTGAGGAACCGCGCATGCTCGGCGCCGGGCGCGCTGACAAGTTGTGCCAGGTCCGCTAGGACGTCGCGTTCGAGTTGGGCCGTGCCTGGGAAATGATCTGGATCGCCGAGGTTCGTCGGCAGGAACCATCCGTAGACCTCTTGGGCCAACGCATGGGGCTCCGTGCACATCGAGCCCAGAATTTCGCCTTGGGCAAAGGAGAGGTCCTTGCTGCGGGCGTCGTGCAAGGCGGTGCGCACCGCCTCGGGCGGCCACGGCTGGCGGTCCACGAAGTCTCCATGGCGCCTCGGATAAAAGGGCAGGCCTGTAGATTCACCAATCTCTGAACCAAGGCCTTCTCCCCAAAGCGGTCTCTTGCCCGCCATGGCCGGAAGCATCCTCGCACAGCTCACGATGGCAGGCGTGATTGAACGATCGGGACGCGGTCGCGCCGTCTTGCGCGTGACACCACGATTCCTGGCCCACGTCGAACGCACCGCAGGCCTGCGCCACATCACAGGCGATGAAGCGGTTCGTGCTGCATTGGCGTCCTGGGCCGATCCGACGCCGCGCGGCGCCACTGCCACGGTTGCAGCCATCCTGGAAGGGCAACAATCCGTCGTGACGTTCGGCACGGCGACGCGCTGCATTGCTGCCTAAACGTGCCCGAATGGCTCTGCCGCTCAACCCCGCACAAATCCTTGGTGAACCGATGCTCCGCTGAACGAAACAAAGGCAATACGCCTGCGAAGGCGCCGTTGGCAGGATGTGAATGCAAACGCCCACGTTTGCATTCGGAGCGAGGTATTCGCTCCGCTCAACCCCGCACAAATCCTTGGTCAACCGATGCTCCGCTAAACGAAACAAAGGCAATACGCCTGCGAAGGCGCCGTTGGCAGGATTTGAACCTGCGACCCTCGGATTAACAGTCCGATGCTCCACCACTAAGCTACAACGGCAGAGCAGGCGTATCACGTGCCTCAGGGGCACAATCGCCGCCGACTTGGGTCTCCATCATAACCGTTTCTAACCAGCCGGCGCCGAATCAAGGCCAAACGGTTTCAAATCCCGCCTCCCGTCGTCAGCCGATGGCAGGTCGGGGAGCGTTCAACAGTCGCATCGGTTTCATCATGGCAGCCGTAGGCAGCGCCGTGGGGCTGGGCAACCTCTGGCGGTTCCCGCAATTGGTCAGTGAAAGTGGCGGCGCGGCGTTTGTGCTGCTCTATCTCATCCTACTGTTTGTCATCGGCTTGCCGGCTTTGCTTGCCGAATTGAGCATCGGTCGCAAGCGCGGCGTCAATGCCATCCAAGCCTTCAGCGTTGTCAAGGGACGCAACTGGGGTTGGATTGGCATCATCTACATCTTCACCGCCGTCCTGCTGCTCTCCTATTACTCCGTGGTCGCTGGGCATGCCTTGCGCTACCTCGCGGAAAGCTTCACAGCGCCCTATTTCGATGCGCCCGGCGACTACTACGCAGGCATCGCAAGCGGCGGGCCGGCCATCATCTACCACGCCTTGTTCATGCTGATCACCATCGGCATCCTCGTTCGCGGCGTCGGCCCCGGCATCGAAAAGGCGAACCTCGTCATGATGCCGTTCCTGTTCCTGTCGGTCGTCGCCATTGCGATTTACGGCCTGACCCTGGACAGCCCCGGCTTCGAGGGCTTCAAATTCTACACCGAGCCCGATCTCAGCGCCCTGACCGCCGGTGGATTCAGTGGCACGGCTGCGCTCCTGGGCGACGCCGCGGGCCAGACGTTTTTCAGCATCGGCCTCGGGTTGGGTACCATGCTGACGTACGCCAGCTACATCGACCGCAAGAGCGACCTGCAAAG
Source organism: Thermoplasmatota archaeon (assembly GCA_049617695.1). Taxonomy (GTDB): domain Archaea; phylum Thermoplasmatota; class E2; order JACPAO01; family JAHFTW01; genus JBFKXH01. The sequence continues at coordinate 56,595 of JBMZJT010000001.1, forward strand.
CACCGGCATGACCATCGGCTTTGCCGACACCGGTGTCGCCGTCATCGCCGGCCTCATGGTCTTCCCGCTGCTCTTTGGACTCGGCCTGGGCGGTCTTGCCGAGGAAGGCAACGGTCTCTTCGTCGCACTCCCCGCCGCATTTGCTGAAATCGGCGGCACCCTCGGCGGCGTCTTTGCGGGCGGCTTCTTCCTCCTGCTCGTTTTTGCTGCTCTGAGCAGCGCCTTGAGCCTCCTGGAAGTGCCCGTGAGCTACATCATCGACCGGACCAACTGGGGCCGCCCCCGTGCCGTCTTGCTGATGGGCCTCAGTGTCTACGTTTTGGGCCTCCCGGCAGCCCTGTGGGGCGATTACATGGACTTCGCGGATTCCTTGGTCGGCCCGTTGCTCCTGCTCGGTGGCTTCCTGCTCGCCATTTACGTGGGCTGGCTCGATCGCAGCATCCTCGATGAAATGCGCATCGGCGCCAAGCGCGACTGGGGCAAGATGTGGGCGAGCATCATCCGCTACCCGCTGCCTGTGGTGCTGGGAAGCCTGTTCATTTTCTCCGTGATTGGGTTCTTCCGCAACTTATTCTGAGCCGGGGCAAGCCCCGATTCATACGCGGGGGTGGCGGAGTTGGCCAAACGCGCCCGACTTAAGATCGGGTCCTACGTGGTTCGCAGGTTCGAGTCCTGCCCCCCGCATTCTGTTGTTTTTGGGGGTTGTGCGTGGTCGAGCGTGGCGAGTGCCGCGCTCCGAATGCAAACGTGGGCGTTTGCGTTCTGAGTCCTGCCCCCCGCATTTTGCTGCTTTCGGGGGTTGTGTGCGGTCGTACTAGAGGCGATCCATCTTGAGGCTGCGCGTCGTCCAAGCAATGGCCAGTGTCAGGGCGCCCGCGGCTGCGGCGGCGAGGCCTATGACGACCCGCCAAGTTGTGCCATCAGCGACGCCTTGGGCGAGCCGCGCGATGAGATTCAATGGATCTTGGGGCAGCGCGGCACTGGCCAGTGCAAGGCTCAGCAGCAAGACGGCATAGGCGGCCTGGGTCAGCGATTCGTCGCGAACCACGCTGGCGACCCAGGTGCCGAGGCTTGTCAGCAGGATGCCGAGGATGGTGGCCAATGCAAGCACTGGACTCGGGTGCGGCGTGGCAAACCCATTGATCCAGAAGAGGCCCAGCCACAAGATGACCTGGATGGGCACGAGAAGTACAGGAATGGCCAGTTTGCCGATGACAATCCGCCAGGCGCCAAGGGGTGCGGCGCGCAGGAGAAGCAGGCTGCGGCTCTTGGATTCCTGGCTCAATGCATCTCCGGCGATGGCGCCGCTTAGGAAAACCGGCGTGATGACCAGAAGCGGCAGGAGTGTTGCATGCACGAATGTGTACGGCCGATCGGGTCGAATGTCTCGATCCAAGTGTTGCAACTCATGATCGAGCCGGTCTTGCCGCTCCGTTTGGAGGCGTTGCTCGTAGTCCAGGAGCAAGTCACGAAACTGGGTGACGAGCAAGGTCGCCTGGATTTCGCCGTCGGCGACGACGAGCGTGATGTCTCTGGCGTCTTCGCCCCGTTCCTCGACGATGGCGTCGATGCTGCCAGCTTGGAATGCTTGCAAGGCGGCCGATCCATTGAGCCGGACCACATCGAGGTTCGGGGCACGTTCGAGGTGCAAGTCGAATCCGCCGGGGCCGACGTAGGCGATGTCGGCGTCGGGTTGGCCGCCCACGCTGCCCGGGTCATGCAGGGCGGTGAGGCCCGTGAGCAAGAGCGCACTAAAGCCCGCAAGGACGGCTTGCACCAGGAACGCCGTGATGAGGCTCTTTTCCCGCAGGACGTCCCGCAATTCCTTGCGCAGGAGCGCGCCAATCATAGCACCCCTCCGAGCAGCACTTGATCATAGATGCCATGCACGGCCAGCGCGGCGAGCAACCCAAGCACGGGTCGCCCACGGGTCATGCCGATGGCGAGCATACCGGCCGTGATG
>JBMZJT010000001.1:58567-65651 GCA_049617695.1 Thermoplasmatota archaeon
CGAGTGGAATGAGGAGCAAGGCGACGCCGGGGCCGGTCCCCAGCAGTGCCAGGGCTTCATCGCCAAACGGCAGCCCGCCAAATCCGACGAGGGTCAAGACGAGGTAGCCCTTTTCGGCCAGGAAGAATCCGGTGCCGACGAGCGCCGCGGTGCGCCAGGGATGGGTCGGTCGCCGCGCCCAAATGGGCAGGCCCTTGGCCAATTCTTCTAGAAGGACGCTGACGGGCAACCACAGGATGAATGCCGCGCGCAAACCGAGCACGCTGGCAAGCACGAGGACAAGGATTTGGGCTGCAAAGACGAACGGAACAACAAATGCGCCGGCCGCGAGGATGCGCTGCGGCGTCCGGGTCATGGCGTCGACAGCGCCCAAGAGGCGCTTGGGCGTGGAGCCTTGGCTGAAGAGAATTTCATCGCGCAGGAGGCCAACCGAAATCCAGCTGAGGGCCGCAGCACCTAGGGATAGCGGGCCGACGGCGTACAAGAATTGGCCCCACGTGACGGGGTCGGCACGGATGCCGCTGGCGACCACGTGGACTGGGCTCAAGAACGCGACCGCCGGAATGCTGGGGAACATGGCGGGCAGGAACAGGAAGACGTTGAGCAAGGTCGTGGTGGCGACTTGCAGGAGGCTCAGTTCACGGGGTGTGCGGCTGATGAGGGCCAATGCGCTCGTGGCGGCAAAGAGGAACGCAAGGAACGCGACGGCGGCGAGGAATCCAAGGAAGCCGGTCCCCAGGATCAGGCTGACGACGACGGCGATGGCCAGGCCCGCGAGGATGGCGGGGGCACTCTTGCCCAGGAGAATCGTGCCGGGTCCGACGGGGCTGCTCAGGAGCAAGACGCCGCGGTGGCGGGTGCGCTCGGCGTGCAGGTTGCTGGCGTGGACTTGGGCGAGCAGACTTGCTGGCAACACGTACGCGAAGGTCAGGAGGAGGCTGCGAATGGGAAATGGTGGATCGACTTCGTTGGGTCGCAGCGCCGTTTCGACGACGGAGGGCGACGTTTGCTCGAGAACGGGTGGATCGCTGGCCGGGGGTGGTCCTTGCTGGGGTGCGCTGCGTGGTGGCGGTGGTGCTTGGGCTGTCGGCACGCGGGGTTCGTAGGCGACATTCACGCTGACTGGGAACGCGGCGGCTTCATCGGCTTCCAGGGACAATTGCTTGGCTTGCCATTCGTGGACGGCGATGACCAACACCTGATAGGCAGCTTTGCCGCGGTCGTTGTCGCGGATGAGGACGTCGCCGGCTCGCAGGTGGAGGTCCCAGTCTGTTTCGGTGAATGTGAAATGGCGGTCGCCGGCGGCAGCCGGAATCAATGGGGAGTCAGCGTCCGCTTTGATGCGATACAATCCAGCCTCGGGGCTGGGTGCTTCCGGCGTCCAAACCGTTGTGACGCCAGCGATGACGGATCCAACCAGCAGTAAGGCGATGAGTGTCTTTGGCTCGAGGCGGCCTCCTTGGCGTGCCAGTTCGGCCCAGGCGACCCGAATCATGCCATGAGGCCCAAGACATCAGCCAGCCGAGGCGCGTCGGCACGCACATCAAGGATGGTGCCCCCTTGTTGGGTCACGTCCTCGATGCGGCGTTGGGCGTCGGACCATGAGATGGCTTGCACCTCATGGTTCGTGGTGCCTGGGAATGGTTGGTCCGCGCGCAACGTGTACGTGGTGGGGCCGGCGCGGGCCCGCAAGTCCTCCAAGGTGCCTTCGAGAGCAATTTGGCCATCATGGACCACCAGGATGTGGTCACAGAGGCGCTCCACTTGATCGAGATCATGGGCACTGAGCACGATGGCTTTGCCCGCGTCCTTCAATTCCAGCAGGAAATCATCCAAGACTTGCTGCGTCGCAGGGTCAAGGCCGCTACGGGGTTCGTCGAGAATCAAGACCGCGGGATCATGGAGCATGGCCCGTGCCAGGGCGACCTTGCGGGCGCTGCCTTTGCTGAGCTGGCCGATGGCCTTGGTCCAATGGGCTTCATCGAGGCGCAGCCGCCGCAACAGTTCGGCACCCCGGGCGTCGATCCGCGCCTTTGGCATGCCGTGGATGCGGCCAAAGAAGCGCAGGTACGCCAGCGGCGTCATGTCATCGTACAGGGGTGAATCTTCAGGCAGAAACCCGAGCCCTTGCCGGACTTTGGGCTGCAAGGGATCTTCGCCGCCGAGGCGCACCGTGCCCCCCGTGGGTTCGATGAGGCCACAGAGCATCTTGATGGTCGTGGTCTTGCCCGCGCCGTTGTTGCCCACGAGACCGACGATCTGACCTTCTTGCACCTGCAGGGAGACGCCTTGAACGGCATCGATGGTCCCGTAGCGTTTGCGGGCGTCCTGCGCCTCCAACATCAACGGGTACCGGTCTCATGGGCTCTTGACCGTGTTGGCCTGAGCGTGCATGGACAATGGGGGGAGGGGAAGAGGTCCAAGCGGAGGGTCGACTCCGCGATTGGGGTGATTACCTGCGGAAGCAGTCGTTGCACCAGGGGCGCTGCCCCTTGGAACCCCGGACGCGGTCTGCGACCGCGCTGTCCAGGGCTTCAGTGGGGCTTAGCGCCTGAAGCAGTCGTTGCACAGCACGTCGCGGCCCGGGGTGGGCTTGAAGGGCACACTGGTGCCCTTGCCGCAGCGCGTGCAGTTCACGTCATGCATTTCACGGTCGCCACGGCCGCCGCCTTCGCGGCGCGGGGGGCGGGAGTCGCGGAAGCAGTCCCGGCACAGAACCGGGCGGTCGCCGGTGGGCTTGAACGGGACGGTGGTCTCGACGCCGCACTCGGCGCAGGTCGCCTCATGTTCTTCCCGGGGTCCGCGGTCGTTGCGGAAGCCGCCTTCGCGGCGCGGGGGGCGGTCCTTCTGGAAGCAATCCCGGCACTTGACGGGACGGTCGCCGGACGGCTTGAACGGGACGGTGGTCTGAACGCCGCACTCGGCACAGGTGACCTCGTGCATCTCACGAGGTCCACGATCGTTGTACATACTATTCTCCGAAATGGTCGAACACGCGGGTCCAACCTAGAGCTTCGCAGGCGTGCCCAGTATAAGGATTGCTCCTAATTCCGGTGTCGGATTTTCTTAGGTCGATCCAATCACCACGGGGAAGTCCAGGCTCAGTTGCTGGCTGCCACTGCCGTCTGCGTCTTCGAAGTACGTGAAGTGGACGCTCCAGGTGTAGTTGTCCTGGGGAGCATCCCGGTATTCTTGGGCGTCTTCGTCCCAGAGGCGCCCATCCCAGCTGACGTACGTCTCCAGTTCTTCGCCGGGCGCTAAGGCGGCCACGGTCCACTCTTGGGTGTAGAACATGGGTTCGCTCTTGGTGACGGCGCTGTCGCGCTGCTTCATCGATTCGGTGAAGGCGCCTTCCTGGGACGTGCGGACGTACAGGGTCGAACTGCCTTCGTTGGTCGCGGTGAGGTAGATGCAGAAGCGTTCGTCGGCCGGGCAACCGGTCGAAAGCTCGCCGACGAAGCTGACGTGTTCGTCGCCCGTGTCCTGGCGGCCTTCCTGGGGCGCAAATCCATCCGCAGGCATCGAAGTGTCGTCGGCGTCTGGTGGGAGCGCCTCGTTCTCGTAGGCATTCTCAGTGCAGCCCGCGAAGGCCACGGCAAGCAGCGCAAGGAACAAGGTCCGGTGCATGAAGCTCCATGGAATGGCGCGGGGATAAGGAACGTGCGCGGACGTCGGGTTTAGGCCGAATTGTCAGAATGTGCCCTGAATGCCGGTGACGACGTGTGTCGTGGCCACCGCGGCCAGGAGCATGCCCATGACGCGGCTGATGACACTGGCACCGGCATCACCGATGAAACGGTGGATCGCGGCGGCGCCCAAGAGGAGCCCCAACTGGACGACCAGAACGCCGAGCATCACGGTCGCGACGAGCAGTTGTTCCAAGAAGGACACGCGGGCGTTCTCGGTCAGCAGGACGGCCGCCAGGATGGCGCCGGGGCTGGCGATGCTGGGCATGGCCAGAGGAAAGATGGCTTTGTCTTCCCGGATGAGGGCCATTTCTTCTTCGGGCTTGCTCGAGCCGAAAATCATGGTCAATGCGAACAGGAACAGGATGATGCCGCCGGCAATCTGGAATGCGTCCAATGGAATGCCGAGTTGCGCCAGGACCAGCTCACCTGCGACCAGGAAGAAGAGCAGGATGGCTGCAGCGGCAAGGACTGCGACGATGGCTATGCGCTGACGGGAGGCCCGGTCGCTGGTGCGCGTCATGGCGATGAACACCGGAACGGTGCCGATGGGATCGATGACGGCAAAGAAGACGATGAACGTCGCGACGAGGTCGATCACGCCTGGGCCGCCTTGACCAGGATGTTCCATGAGCGCGTGGTCCCGGGCACACCAAGCGGCTTGTCCAGGCCCTTGTACGGCGGCTTGGCCTTGTGGCCCGGCTTGCGTTCCGTTAGCGCCAACCTGCCTTCAACACGCAGCAGGCGCGCTTCCCAGTCGCCGGGTGGAAATTCCATCGGGAGCACAACGGCGGGTGGATCATCAAACAAGACGGTCACTTCCGCCTTGGCGCCATCTTGGACGGCCGGCGGATTTGCGACGAACGCCTGCAGTTCCTCCTGCGGGATGATGGCCATGGGCACGTCGATCGGCAACGCCGCCCCGACGGCGTCCGCAAAGTCTGCTTGACTGCCCTTGAACTTGCAGACGAAGGTGCCGGCGTGGCCGATGTTGGCCAATTGCAGCTCTGGATGGTCCAAACAGAATTGCTTGGGCCCAAACACGTTGTTGCCGCCGACGTTGGCGGCGCGCAGGAAAATGACGTGGGCCACAAAGGGGCAATGGATAGAGAGGAAAAGGCTGCGACCTGCGTCGCGAATCTACAGGCCGAGGTCTTGCTTGACCAGAGGCACGATGTCCGTGGGGAAGTCGACGACTTTCACGCCGGCCTTCTTGAAGGCGTTGAGCTTGCTCTCCGCCGTGCCAACGCCCTTCTCGACGAGGGCGCCTGCGTGGCCCATTTTCTTGCCTTCGGGGGCGCTGCGGCCGGCCACGAACGCGTAGATGGGCTTCTTCTGGGCAAGGCCGACTTCTTCGATGTAAGCCGCGGCTTCTTCTTCGGCGCCGCCGCCGATTTCACCCACGAGCACGATGGCCTTGGATTCGTCGTCCTTCTCGAAGAGCTTCACCGCTTCCAGCAGGTTGGTGCCGGGGATTGGGTCGCCGCCCAGGCCCAGGACGCTCGTCTGACCGATGCCTTCGGCGCTCAGGGCGCCGACGATTTCGTAGGTCAGGGTGCCGGACTTGCTGGCCACGGCGACGGGGCCGCCGGGGGTGAAGATTTGGCCGGGCAGGATGCCGACCTTGGCGACGCCCGCCGTGCAGGCGCCGGGGCAGTTGGGGCCGATGACGGTGACGCCCTTGTCCAGGGCGTAGTTGACAAAGTAGGCCGCGTCGTGCACCGGAATGTGTTCCGTGATGACGATGACGGTCTCCATGCCGGCGTCGACGGCTTCAATGACGGCGGCCTTGGCAAAGCGGGCCGGGACAAAGATGAGGCTGGTGTTGCAGCCCGTGGCGTCCTTGGCTTCGGCGACGGTGTTGAACACCGGCACGCCGTGGACTTCTTCGCCGCCCTTCTTGGGGGTGACGCCCGCGACGACGTAGTCGCCGTATTCCTGCATCTGGCCGATGTGGAACGTGCCGACGCTGCCGGTGGCGCCCTGGACGACGATCTTGCTGTTCTCGTTGAGTACGACGCTCATGCGGTGACCTCCATGGCCATCTTGGTGGCCGTTTCCGCCGCTTCTTGCAGGGTGTCGGCGACGGTGAAACCGTACTTGGCCAGGATTTCCTTGGCCTCGGCTTCCTTGGTGCCCTTGATGCGGGTGATGATGGGGAAGTCCACGCCTTCGTTGTCAATGACTTGCACGAGGCCTTCGGCGACGACGTCGCAGCGCGTGATGCCACCGAAGAGGTTCAGGAGCATGACGCCGGGGTTGGACTTCTTCATCAGGCGGACGGCCTGGGCGACCTTTTCGGGGTCGGTGGCGCCGCTCAGGTCCAGGAAGGTGCGGGGCTTGCCATTGTAGTGGGTCAAGGCGTCCAGGGTGGCCATGGTGAGGCCAGCGCCGTTGGCGATGACGCCGATGTTGCCATCCAGTTCGACGAGGGCGACGCCTTGGTCGCGGGCCTCTTGTTCGAGGTCGGTCAGGCTTTGGTCGCGCTGGTTGAACTCGGGGTGGCGGAACAAGGCGCTGTCGTTGATGGTGACCTTGCTGTCGGCGGCGACGATGGTGCCTTCCGGCGTCTTGGCCAGGGGGTTGACTTCGACGAGCTCGGTGTCCATTTCGACGAACATCTTGTACAGCTTGTGCATGACGTCCTTGACGCCGGCCTTGGTGGCGTCGTCGAAGGTGGTCTTCAGGAGGGCTTCATCGGCGTGGGCGTCGGTGAAACCTTGGAGGGGGTTGATGGCGATCTTGGCCAGGCGCTCCTCGGGCACGGATTCGATGTCCATGCCGCCGTCCTGGCTGAAGATCATCATGTAACCGCGGGCGTTGCGGTCGATGAGGAAGCTGAGGTAGTATTCGGCCTCAAAGTCCAGCATCTGAGCGACCATGACTTGGTTCGCGATGTGGCCCTTGATGTCCATGCCGAGGATGGCCTCGACGTGGGCCTTGAGTTCATCCTCGTCGTGGGCGAACTTGACGCCGCCGGCCTTGCCGCGGCCGCCGACCAGCACTTGGGCCTTGACGACGACCGGGTAGGTGACGTCGGCCATCTTCGTGTTCAGTTCATCCATGGAGGTGACGACGAAGCCCTTGGCGCACGGAATGTCGAAGCGCTCGTAGAGGTCGCGTCCCTGGTATTCGTACAGGTCCACGAGGCGCGGACAGGGGTGGCTCTTTTGAGGGTTGGGTCAAGACGTGGACCGGTCAACGGGTGACGAACAGGTCAGGTTCGGTCCCTGGGGGTTTAAGACGTGACGTCCATCAACTCCTATGGGCCTTGACGACTTCGTCCCCAGTCCCCGTGGTTGGAACCTCGGCTGCTTGATTCTGAACATCATCCCCTTCCTTGGGGGTGTCGGCACCATCGTCGCCGCCGTGCGCGATGGCATGCACGTGAAGGGCCT
>JBMZJT010000001.1:65661-85511 GCA_049617695.1 Thermoplasmatota archaeon
CATTCTCCAGTTGGTGCTCCAGATTGGCGTCATCGGCTACATCTGGTCCATCATTTGGGGCGTCCTGATGTTCAAGAAGTGATTCGGCCACATTGCTGAAACTTCTCCGCCTTTTCCCAACCCTTTTGTCCGCACCCCCGCGTCCAAGCGCCATATGGTGCACGTGCCCGTCGTCCGTCGCAAGCCTTGGGGCATCATCTGCCTCCTCATGAACGTCTTCGTGCCTGGCACCGGAACCATGATGGCGGCATCGAACCAGGAAGTGCCGCGCTACTTCCTCTTCGGCCTCATCCAACTGCTGACCTTCTGGACCGTCATCTCGTACGTTTGGAGCGTCGTGATGGGCGTCCTCATCTTCGTCAAGAGCGAGTGATGTTGCTGCTGGGCCCCCGCTTGAAGGTCGTCTGCATCATCTTGCAGATTGTGCCGCCAGGCGTGGGTGCCATCATCGCAGGGGCCAAGAACCCCCACACAGGATGGCTGGGCCGGGGCATCGCGCAATTGGTCCTCGTGGTCTTTGGATCCTGGCCGTTGCTCATCCCTGGCGCCATCGGCCTCATCTGGGCCTGGACGGATGCCGTGCGCATCGCCCGGACCAGTGTCCCGCCTGGACCCATGAGCCGTCCCATCCCGGAGAACGCATGATCATTCTCATCACAGGAACCAGTACCGGCATCGGCCGCGCCGCCGTCGAGCGCCTGCGCGGCAAAGCGACCGTCATCGCGACAGCACGCAATCTCGACGACATCCGCGACCTCGAAGGCTATGGCGTCGAAATCTTCCCCTTGGACGTCGCCGATGAAGCGAGTCGAAAGGCCGCGGTGGACCACGTCCTGAAGACCCACGGCCGCATCGACGTCCTGGTCAACAATGCCGGCTACGGTGCGTTCTTGCCCGTCGAAGAAACGTCCCTCGACCAAATGCAGGCGATGTACGATGTCAATGTCTTCGGATTGCACCGATTGACCCAACTCGTGCTGCCCGGCATGCGGGCCCAGGGCAGCGGCCGCATCGTCAACGTCGCCAGCATCGTCGGTCACATCAGTTTCCCCTTCAGCGGCACCTACAGCAGCACCAAATTTGCGGTGCGCAGCTTGACGATGGCCTTGGATTCCGAGGTGCGCAGCCATGGCATCCGCGCCATTCTCGTGGAACCGGGTCGCATCAAGACCCGATTTAGCCACCGAGGCCATGACGAATCAGCATTCCCGCCGGGCAGCGCTTACGAAGCCCAAGGCCGCCGGTTCACGAAGCGGTTCTTCCATCATGGCGGCGCCAAACCCGAAGTTATTGCCCGCTACATTGCCAAGGCGTCCCTGGCTCGCCGGCCCAAAATTCGCTACCTGGGCCCCATGGATGCCCGCGGTATCCGGTTCCTGGTCTGGTTGCTCCCCGACAGCTGGATTCGGGCCTTTGCCCGTCTCGTCGTGGGTCGTCCCAAGAAGGCGGGCTGATGTCGGCACATGCCGATGGCCGGACCTGGGTGTTTATGAAGCGTGAACGACACCCTCTCCATGCGGCATGAAGACCCTCATCCTCTGTGTGGACCGGGACGACGACATCGGCAGCAAAGCCGACGTTGAAACCCCCATCGTCGGGCGCCGACGCATCGTCGCGGCAGCCAGCGCCTTGGGCGTCGCCGATCCAGAGGATTCGGACACCAATTGCCTGTTTGCCGGCGCCCACCTCTACGACAAAGAGCTCCAGAGGGCAACCGACCAAGGCCGCCAACTGGAAGTCGCCGCCGTCACCGGCCACCGCGCCATGGGGTTGCGTGGCGACCGGAAACTCGCCCGCGAACTGGACGAGGTCCTGGAATTGACCCATGCCGACGAAGTGATTCTGGTCAGCGACGGCGCCGAGGACGAGCAAATTCTGCCGATTCTGCAAAGTCGCGTCAAAGTGGCCCACGTCCACCGGACCATTGTCCGCCAGGCGCCGCGCCTCGAAGGCATCTACTACGTTCTGACGCGCATCATCGAGGACAAAAAACTCGCCAAGCGCTACGTCCTGCCCATTGGCCTCATCACGATGGTCTGGTCCATCGCTTTCCTGATGGATGTCGCCCAATATGCCTGGGGCATCACGCTCTTCATCGCGGGCGGCTGGCTGATCGTCCAAGCCATGCACTGGGAGGAACGCATGACCCGGTTCTTCCAAGATTTCTGGGAGGGCATGCGATCCGGGAAAGTCACGGTCATTGCCAACATTGTGATGATTGTCCTCCTGGTCTTCGGGGCTCTCCAATCCTATGGTCGCCTCCCGGGGCGTCTCGACGACACGGTGCTTCGCAGCCTGTTCTTTGCCCGCGATTACCTCTATTACATCGTGGGTGCCCTTCTGATTCGAACTGCCGGCATCCTGTTTGACGATTGGATCCGCAACGGCCAGGCAAGTCTGCGCCACTGGACCACGGCATTCACCCTCGTCAGCCTCGGCCTCATCGGCGGTGCCATCGTCGACATCACCATCGATATCCGTCTCCAGGAAGCCATCACGCGCATCGTCACCTTCGACATCGTCGTGCAACTCATCGCCGGCCTCGCCGTTGCCATGGGTGGCTTCCTCCTGAGCCGCTACGTGAAAACCTTCTTCGAAGACCGTGCGGCCGCCTGATGGATTGGACGCAATGGGAGCCAACGTACCGGGCCATCCTCGTCGATTTTGGCTGGCACGAGCAGGACGATGCAGCAGCAGCGGCTGCCCTTCATGACGCACTCGGTGGACGCAGCGCGTGGCGGGATGTGGGCACAGAAATCAAGCGCCGCCACGTGACGGTTGTTGGCTGCGGCCCTGCCTTGGATCAGTTGCGACCGCACGACCTGCACGGGGTCGTGGTGGCCGCCGATGGTGCGGTCAGTCGTTTGCGAGCCATCGGCGTCCTGCCCCGCGTGGTCGTCACCGACCTCGACGGCAACCCAGACGACCTGAAATGGGCTGCCGACCAAGGCGCCAGCATGGTGGTCCATGCCCATGGCGACAACCAAGCCAAGCTCGGTTTGGTGGCTGATTTGGGAAGCTTCGTCGCCGGAACCTACCAATCCACGCCGGATCCCGAGCTCTCGCCCCTGCGCAACCTTGGTGGCTTCACGGATGGCGACCGGGCCGTGATGCTCTGCCAAGCCTACCAGGTGCGGTCCCTGCACGTTGCGGCCTTCGATGCCACGGCGGCTCCCAGTGGGCACAGTCACGATTTTGACCCTGCCATCAAGGCCCGCAAATTGGCCTGGATGGGGCGCATCCTGGATGACGCCGCGACGCGGTTGCCTATGACCGGTTCGTGGCGCGGTTGACCCATTGCATGTAGCGGGCTGGCACGGTGGCTTCGCCTAGGCATTCCACGCAGGGCGTTTCATAGGGGTGGCTGGCGAGCATCACGTCCCAAACCGCGTCTTGGTCGTCCGGACGGGCCTTGGCTTCAACGAGCCATTCCTTGTCCTCCTCGATGTTGCCCTTCCATCGGTAGGTGCTCATCGTGGGCGTTACATGCACACAGGCCGCGAGTCGGTCCTCAATCAAACGACGCGCCAACGCTCGGGCGGCCTTCTCCGTGTCCACTGCCGTCCGCAGGACCACGACCTGGTTCATGGCGGCCATCCGGCCTCCCTTGTCAGAAACCTTATGCTCACGCGCCGGCGTCGAGCATCCGTGGCCTCCGGCTGGTTCTGGTTCTTCGGCCTTCTTTGGGCATACATCCTGCTGATCTTCTGGCTCATCCGAAGTGGCAAGATGCAAGACTGGGGCCTCAGCCTCGCCTTCGGATTCGTCTTGATGATCCGAACGCAGAAAGGCAAGGGTGCACTGGAAGCCATCAGTCGCCCGAAACGCTTCTGGAACCTGTTTGGCGACGTCGGCATCGGCGTCGTCTTGCTGGTGATGGCCGGCTTCACGTTCCTGATGCTGCTGATCATTGGCCCGAGTCTTGATCCGGGCAGCGGCGTCGAACCCGCGCCTGCCAATCAAATTCTCGTCATTCCCGGCGTCAACCCCATCGTGCCCCTCTGGTACGGCCTCATTGGCCTCATCGTGACCCTGGTCGTCCACGAAGGCGGCCATGGCGTCCTGGCGCGGGCCAACAACCTGAAAGTCAAGAGTCTCGGCCTCCTCTATGCCATTGTCCCCATCGGCGCGTTCGTCGAGCCGGACGAGGATGAAATCAAGGAAGCGAGCCTCCGAAAGCGCTTGCGCGTCTTCAGCGCCGGTCCCATGGTCAACGTCGTCGTTGGCCTGCTGATTCTCATCCCCATGATTGCCATGGCTGGCGCCGCCGACCCCATCGAAGGCGCGGCCCTGCAAAGCGTCGTCCAAGACGGCCCCGCCGATCTGGCCGACATCGGCCCCGGCGACGTCATCACCGCCGTCAACGGCACCCCGGTCGCCTCTGCCACCGAACTCGGCCCGGCCCTGGAAGGCTACGCCCCCGGTGATCAAGTCCTCATCAACCTGCACGGGGGCGAAACACGCCTGCTCAACCTCACGGATCGCTGGAGCACGCTCACCGATGCCCAACGCGAAGACATCGCAGCCTTCGGCCCCGACGCGCAAGCGTGGTGCCAGGCCCTCTACGGGGAGGCCATCCAGGATTGGGCCGCCTGCGCCGAAGCCGCCCAGAATGATCCCATGGTTGGCGTCGGCCTCTTCTCGACCAATGCCTGGCACGACGTCCTGACCCAGCCGCTTGGACGCCTGGACAACTTCGCCCGGCTCATCTACCTCCCCCTGGGCGAAGTGCAAGGCAGCCCCATCCTCAGCACGTACCTGCCGGCCTTCCTGGAAACGCCGTTCCATGAGCAGACCTTCTGGATCACCTTCAACGTCCTGTTCTGGATTTTCTGGCTCAACATCCTCGTCGGGACCTTCAACGCCTTGCCCATGCTCCCCCTGGACGGCGGCCACATTTTCCGTGACGCCACCCAAGCCGTCCTGCGCAAAATCCGGCCCAACATGGACAGCGAGCGCCGCGATCAACTCGTGGGACGCCTCGCCGGATTCGTGAGCCTCGGCATCTTCGCGATCATCCTGATCAGCCTGATTGGGCCCCGCATCGCGTACCTCTGGGCCTGAGTCCATTTCCGAAGCGCTCTTCAGGAGCCGCAGATGGTCTTCACCTGACATGCCAGTCATGGAGCGGGTGCCGATGCCCGAGCTGGATCCCAAAACGCGGACTGCCTCTTACGATGAGGCCATCCTGGGCTACAGCCGCAAACTCGCCATCGAGGAGGCCCAGCGCTGCATTGACTGCAAGACGAAGCCCTGCACGTACGCCTGCCCTGCCTTGACGCGGGCGCCGGAATACATCGACGCCATCGCCAACGATGACTTCGACCGCAGCCTCGAGATCGCCCTGGAAACCTACCCGATTCCAGGCACCCTCGGACGGACGTGCTTCCATCCCTGTGAAGACAGCTGCGTCGTTGGCATCAAGGGCGAGCCCGTTGCCATTTGCAGCTTGAAGCGCGCCGCCTTCGACCATGGCAACTGGCCTGCCATCGAGAAACCCACCAGCACCGGCAAGACCGTCGGCGTCATTGGTGGCGGCCCCGCCGGCTTGCAAGTGGCCTACGACTTGATCCGCAAAGGCCACGGCGTCACGGTCTACGAAGCGCTCCCAAGTCTCGGTGGCATGATGAGCTACGGCATCCCCGCCTACCGCTTGCCGCGCAGCGTGATCGCCAAAGAAGTTGAGAAACTCCAGGAATGGGGGGTTCGCTTCGTCCTGGATTGGCGCCTCGGCGATGAAGGCAAGGACCTCGAAACGCTGCTGGAGCGCCATGACCAAGTCTTCCTTGGCGTCGGCTGCCACAGCCCCAAGAGCATCCGCGTCGACGGCGAAGACCTGCCCGGTGTGAGCCACGCCGTCGATTGGCTGCGCCGCCTGGAACTTGGCGAATCCTTTGACCTCCAAGACAAGCGCATCATCGTGATTGGCGGCGGCTCCACGGCCATGGATGTCAGCCGCAACAGCCTCCGCAACGGCGCCAAGAGCGTCCACATCGTCTACCGCCGTGGCCGCCGCCAGATGACGGCTGCGCCGGAAGAAGTCGTTCAAGCGCGCGACGAGGAGATCAAATTCCTCTTGATGGCCAACCCAACGCGCATCATTCCCGGCGAAGATGGTCGCGTCCAATTCGTCGAATGTGTCCAAATGGAGCTCGGCGCGCCGGATGAGTCTGGTCGTCAACGGCCGGAACCGATTCCTGGCAGCAATTTGCTGCTGCGGGCCGATGAAGTGGTCTTGGCCGTCGGCCAAAACCCAAGCGACATCGTCCAAGCCTGCGAAGGCCGCGTCGATTTGACCAAGTGGAATGATGTCGCCGTGGATGAACACGGCCGCACCAGCCATGACCGCATCTGGGCTGCCGGGGACATCACCCTCGGCCCCAGCAGCATCATCGAAGCCGTAGCCAACGCCCGCAAGGCGGCCGCCGGCATGCACGCGGCACTCTCCTAGGCCCGCTTACGCCTTGCGCCCGAGGTCTTCCAGACTCTTCTGTGTCGTCGACTCCTTCCCCTTGAAGGATACGGACTTGGCTTCCCGCTGCGGACGCTCCTTCGGGGGCTCTGGCGGCGCCGGGGGCTGCTTGCCCTTCTTCTCGAGGACGATGGTGCCGACGGTGGCAAACAGGTTGCTGAGCACCAAGATCAGGAATGCGAGCGCGACGAAGGATTCGGTGCCGGGGATGCCTTCTTGGGCGGGCACCGCGGCCAGGACGGCGGCGGCCAGGCCACGGGGGCCCATGACCCACAAGACAATGTCGTCGCCGGTGAGTTTGAGTTTGCGCGTCGTCACCATGACCGCGACGTAGCGCGCCGCGAGCAAGCCGCCAAAGAGCAGGATGCCGATGGCAAGGGTCCGAGCATCTGCCAGCAAATCAGGTTCAACGAGGATGCCGAGGTAGACGAAGAAGAACGTCCGGACCAGGAAGGAAATCTCGCCTTGGAACTTCTTCATCCCTTGGCCAAAGCCTTCGCCGACCGTCGTGATGAATCGTTTGCCGAAGCTGGCATAATTGCCCAGAATGATGCCGAATGCCAGCACGGCCAGGGGTCCGCCGCCGCTGACGTTGAGGCCCCCAAGCAGCCATTCTACGGCGACGTACAGGAAGAACATGAAGCCCAGCGTCAGCATGTAGCCAAACGGCTTGTCGCGGACATGGGGGTACAGGAACAGCCAGAGGAAGCCGCCCACGACGCCCAGCATGATGCCCAGGGCGAAGGCGGCCAGGAGTTGGCTTGCAATGCCCTGGGCGTATTCGTCAAGGGCGGTGCTGGTGGCATTGATGGGGTCGCCGGTTGTGGCGGTTTGCGCCGCGGCGACGATGCTGATGAGCGTGAAGCTGACAACGACCACGAGGACGTCGGTCAAGGCCGATTCGAGGCCCAGGGTGGTGCCGGTCTTCTTCTTGACATCCATGGCCTCCAGGCTTGGCAGGACCACCAAGGCACTGGTGCCACCGAGAATGGCACCCAATAGCAGGCCCGTGGCAATGGGAATGTCCAGCAAGAATGCGGTCAGGCCTCCCACGGCGCCGGTGGTGAGGATGAAACCCACGACACCCAGGACGGCGGCGCTGCCCAGGCCATGTTTGAGGTCGTTGACCTTGAGGGCCAAGCCACCGTCAAACAGGATCAAGATCAACGCCAGGGCCCCGACGATGGCGCTGGCGCTGGCCAGGCTGTCTGGACTGATGGCGCCGGTGATGGGGCCGACGACGACGCCCACGGCGATCAAAATCAGCGTGTCATTGAATCGCAGCTTGCTGAAGATCAGGTTCCCGATGAAGCCCAGGCCAATCAGGAGCGCGAGCACGCCGAGAAAGACGCTTGGGTCGGAACCGTCAATCTGCGTCGCCATGGAGTGGTTAGGATTCTACCAGTCCTACAAAAAGGGAAGAGGGAAGGAGGGTGGTGCTTCTTGTGGAATCAGGACTCAAGGGCGCGCATGGTCGTGACCGCTTCACGCTTGAGTTCCGCCTTCAGCTTGTCGTAGGTGGCGTCGTCCACTTCCGACTTCATCTTGGCCATCTCCAGTTCCTTGAGGCCGGCCATCAGGACGCGCTTGCGGGCGCCCAAGATTTCCTTGCTCTCGGTAGCGGCCACTTCTTCATGGGCGGCCTTGGCGACGACTTGCTTGCGGGTGCGCGCTTGGACCATGCCCTTCTGGACCAGGAAGAACCAGACGCCGGCGCCAATCAGCAGGCCGAGGACCAATTCGAGGACGCCGAAGCCTTCGTCAGGCACGACGGGGGCCGCGGGGGCAGCCACGCTCGGGTGGACGCTGGCCCAGAAACCGGTCAGGTCGCCGGTGAAGGTGTAGATGGTGCAAGTGCCGGTGGTGCAGGCGAGTTCGTTGGCGCCAAAGGCACTGGTGACGTCCTTGCCCGCCGGGGCGTACAGGTTGACCTGGGCGCTGCCGTCGTGGATGGCCAGAAGCGGCAAATCGACGGCGAAGGCCGTGCCTGCGGGGGCCTGGCGCAGGACCCAGAAGACGTATTCGCCGGCTTCGACGGTGTTGCCGACGGTGATGATCTCTTCACTGGTGCTAAAGGCGTTGCAGGTGCAGCCGCTTTGGACGTAGCCCGTCGGGATGGTGAGGGTGCTCTGGTTGCCATCGTGGGCAAACCGCAGGTATTCGACGGTGTTGAGCAGGCCGTCGGCCTCGGTGGCCTCGGTCAGGGGAACGTCGCCCACGGCGATGCGGGCGTGGTAGTCGGTGCCGAAGCCGAATTCGGTGGGCTGTGCTGCGACGGGGGCCGCAAGCAACAGGAGAGCAATGAGCAGGAAACGCATGTCGCCGCCGACACGGGGTCTGTTGAAAAGCCGTGCCTTAGGCCTCTTGGTGGTCTTCGGGCAGGAATTTGCTGCTGCATCCGGCCGTGAATTCGTCCACTTCGAAGACCCAGGCGCCGTGGGGCAGGTCCATGCCGCCGAGGCTCGATGCCATGCGGCCTTCGAATTGGCTGGGCTTGGGCTGGATGGCTTCGCGCAGCGTGCCTTCGTAGACGCCCCACATCCAGGGGGTCTCGCCGTTGCCGTCGGGGAAGCCTTGGATCAGGAAGACTGTGTGTTGGCCGTCGATGCGCCAGGTTTGGTTCGTCCAAACGGCGGTTTCGGGTTTGCCCGCTTCCTGGGTGCGGTTGCTGTAGTTCCACGTGCTGCCGGCGTCGTCTTGGATCACCGTGATGCTGTGAACGGTGTGGAATCCATTGTGGGCGTCGCGCCAGGTCGTCGTGTTGATTCGATCGGGGTTGGGCTCGGTGTGGTCCAGGCGGACCAGTTGTTCCGGTTGCGGGATGCCAATCAAGGTGTAGGTGCCGCGGCCGTGGTCGCCGGGAGCCGCCAGGACGTCGGCGACTTGCCGGACTTGGGCTTCGTCGTCGAAGTAGGCGAGTGCGACCACGCCCATGCCGAGGGCCACGAGGGTGGCGCCAATGATGAGCTGGGTGCGCAACTGCACAGGTCTTCGACTCAGCCCTGCTTCTTGGCGGTTGTGGCCTCGGCCTTGGCTTGGAGTGCCGTGACGCGGCGTTCCATGCGCCAGAGGTAATAGCCCAGGCCGCCAAAGACGGAGAGGAAGCTCAGAAAGAAGGTCGTTGCATCGGTCATGGTTGCTCCATTTGGTCTTGGATGCGCAGGAGGCGCAGGCGTTGCAGCCAGAGGTGGATGAAGAGCAGCAGGAAGACGAGCAGGCTCCACAGGATGGCAAAGCCCACGTCCCCGCTGACGGCTGCGTCTGGGTTCTTGCCTGGGCCTGCGATGTCCGGATGGAGGCTGGTTTGCAGGAGGCGGCTGGTGGCGAAGCTCAATGGCACGCCAATGAAGCCCAACACCCCGAAAATGGCGCTCAGGCGGGCTGTGCGTTCTGGGCCGTCGGTTTGCTTGCGGAGCAAGAGATAGGCGGCGAAGGTGAACCACAGGATGACCACGACGAGCACCTTGGGCTCCGAGTAGACCGTGGCGAGGTCGCTTTGGCCGGTGCGGCTCCATTCCTGGATGCCCCAGAAGGTGCCGGTGAGCAACGCGATCGTGTTGAACAGGAAGCCGACTTCGGCGGCGGCGCGGGCCGGCGCGTCGTATTTGAGCCGTCGTTCGGACAGGTACGCGACGCTCGCGGCAAACACAACGAAGTAAGCCGCGAAGCTGGCCCAGGCGCTGGCTGGATGGAAGAAGAGGATCTTGCGCGTTAGAGGCGCGGTCACTTCCGGGGCGTAGCTCCAATCTGGCGTGCGAAACCACACCAAGTACAGCAGATACACCCCGGTGAGTAGGAATCCGTAAAGGCTGCCCTTGCGGATGCGGTCCACGGTCGAGCTCCTCACAGGTCACCTCGAATCGCGCGGCTTCTTGGGGCTTCCTGCCAGGGCATCAGTCGGCCTCCAGGACGAATGGCCAGAGCAGCCAGCAGGCGCCGAGGGCGACGAGGTTGTAGCCGATCATCAGGAGGCCGGCCGTTCCCGGGGCTTGGCCGTCGAGAACTTGGATGGTGGCATGGACGCCGGCTTGGACGAGGGGTGCGGCGACGGGGATCAACAGAATTGGGGCCAGGATTTCACGGGCTTTGGCTTGGGCGGCCAAGGCGCCGCCAAGGTTGCCAATCAAGCTGAGGCCCGTGGCGGCCAAGGCCATGACTGCCGCCAACGGCCAGGAAAACGGGACGCCGAAGCCGACGACGGCCAAGAAGAGGCTCAGGGCGGCCAGCAAGAGCATCAACAGGAGGCCGACGAGCGTTCGACTCCATCCGTGAAGATGCGCCGCGACGGGGAGTGACATGAGCCACTCCATGGTGCCTCGGTCTTGTTCGGATGCCCAGCCACGACCCGTCAGGGCAGCGCCGCCATACAGCAGCGGCGTCCACAAGGCGACCACGGCGAGGCGGCCTTCGAAGGCACCGCCCGTAAAGAGGAACAGGAGAAAGAACAGGCCCACGAGGACAAGGCCCGCTTGCAGGCTTTCCTTGCTGCGCAGTTCACGGGCAACATCCTTGGCCAGCAGCGCCTGGAAGCTCACAAGGTCACGCTCCGGTCGCATAGATGCGCAGCCAGCGTGGCGTCGTGGAGGCTCATGAGGATGGCACCAGCGTGATTGGCTAGGGCCGTTTCCAGCCAAGCCGCGGCGGTGGTGTCGAGCACGGCTCAGGTCGCCGGCAGGAGTGTCGGCCAGCGAACCCAGCGCGTCCGGGTCGGCGACCGCGGCGTGGAGTCGGCAGCTGAATGCCAGGTGTTCGGCCGCCGTCAATTCAGGGTACACTGGGGCATCTTGGGGCACGTACGCCAAGCTCGATGCCGTACGGGTGCCGCCCGTCGGTCGCAATGTGCCAGCCGCGATGCGCAAGAGCGTCGTCTTGCCGCTGCCATTGGGTCCGAGCAGCGCGACCTTTTCGCCGGGCTCGACGTGGAGCGTGACTTGGTCGAGGGCGAGGCGGTGGCCGAAGTGGCGGTCGATGGCGTCGAGCCGGAGGCTCACTGGGCCTCGAATTGTTGGCGCACCAAAGCGTTCTCGGCGGTCTGCAGGCGCTTGTGGACGGCGGCTTTGCTGATGCCGAAGGCCTCCGCGAGGTCTTCCAGGGTGCATTGGCGTTTGTCGGCGTAGTAGCCCATCGCGATGGCCATGCGGACCACTTCTTCCTGGCGAGGCGTCAGTGTGCGTGGCTTGGCCTTGAGGCGCGCCTCGGGTTGGTATTCGCCGACGTGTAGCAGTTTGAAGTCGTCGGCGGGCACCACGCGGCGCATGTGTTTGGTGAATTCATTGAAGGCGGCCATGCCTGCCGGATTGGGGCTCATGACGCTGATGTGGATGTAGCCATCTTCGACGACGACGGGGTGGAACACGGTTTCCGGGCCCAGCATCCCGATGGTGAGTTGGATGGGGTCGTGTTGCTGGTAGTAACTCAGCACGGCGGTGCTGATTTCGACGCTGACGTAGTCGTCGCCTTCCGAGAGCACTTCGTAGGTGCCGTATTTCTTGGCAAATTCCCCGGTGAGGAACCGTTTCCGGGTGATGCCGTCGGCGAGGATGGTGACAATGGCCTGCTCCACCGGTGTCCGGCTGCCGGCGCGTAGCAGGTTCAGGATGACCCGCACATCCGGGTTCTCGCCCGTGAATCGACACAGCAGGTTGTCGGCGCTGCGGATTTTGAAGTGGTACTCCGTCGGCTGGGCCACGAAGCTGCGAGTTTCGGCGACTAGAAAAAAGGTGGACGTAGGCGCTTTGTGGGTTTCCATGTCAACTTCGGGTTCGTGGCGGGGTTGACCTTTCCACTTCCCGTGACAGAAGCGGTTTCATAGGGGGTCCAGTCGGCCTCCTGTGCACCGGATCGTCCTGCTCCTCCTGTCAGTCGCCTTCTTGGCGGGCTGCACGGACGAAGAGACGCCCGAACCCGCGGCCCCCGAAGACGAAACCATCACCTTGTCCGGGATTGTCCAAGACCGCAATGTTGTCCCCGTCCAAGGCGCCACAGTCTCCATTCGCGACAGCAACCAGACCTTCGTCACCGGCGCCGACGGCTTGTTCCAATTCGAATTGGATGAAGGATTCTACATCCTGGACGCCACCGCGCCCGATCACGATGAAGTGACGCTGACGTACACGCCGGGCGAACCGCCGGAATTGCTCATCGTCTTGACGCGCATCGCCCAGGAGCCCTTCCAAGCCACCCAGGCGTTCAAGGGCATCATCGAATGCGCCGCAGAATACCTCATCATCACGCCCAGCTGCGACACGGTGCTCGAGTACACCGCAGACCAGGGCGTTCCCCTGCCCAACGGCGGCAGCGTCACCAGTGACGAAGCCGCCTTCGACATCTTCGCCGACCCGGAGTGGCAGACCCTCGTCGTCGATGTGGTCTTTGACATCACTGGGCAACCTGGACTCGAAGCCCTGCGCACGGTCTTCAGCGGCCTCACCGACCCCAATGCGTTGACCAGCTACGAGCAATTTGGCCGCTTCCAAGGCGCCACGAGCTACACGTTCCGGATTGAACCCGGCGCCAGCTACCCGGACGGCGACGCGCCCGTCGATGGCAACATCACGGCATTCCGTCTCAACGTGTACGGCCAAGGTCACGGCTGGCATGCCACCTGCGACGCGACCGGCCAGCCCGACACCTGCACCCTCGGCGTCGGCGCCGGCATCGACGTCCGCTTTGACGTCTTCGTGACCGCGTTCTACGTGGAGCCCGCCCCTGAAGGGTGGAGCTTCCAAGCGTGATGTGGGACCTTCCTGCACGCCGCCCCTGGCCCGCCTTGGCCATCGCATTCGTCGCGACACTTGGCGCCGTCGCCGGCGTCTTGAAGGTCGAACCCGAAGTGGACTTCGTTGACACGGTTCCCGCCAGTCAAAGCGTCGATGCCTACCGCGACATGGTCGCCAGCCTCGATGGGATTCGTTTCGTCGCCATCTACATGCCAAGCAACGGGCCCGACCTGCGCGGCGACGGCTTCGACGCCCTCATCCAGGAGCAAGGCGACCTCACCGCATTCCTTGAAGCGCGGTTTCCAGGCGCATTCAGCCACCAACTGAGTGCCTGGGAAGCCATGCGATCGGGCAACTACATGCTCGAAAAGATCGCCACCGCCGGCAATCCCCGCGCCGAGGCGTACAGCTTCCCCGACGATCCGGTGCGCTACGAAGCGGTCAAGAGCCAAGCCCTGGGCGACGATACACTCGACGACGTGCTCGCCGTGGACGGCAGCAGCGCCTTGATGCTGTTCTTTTTCGCCACTCCGGACAACCTCGAAGCTCGCCACTTGACGCGGGACATCGCCGACGCCCTCGACGCATGGACGGGCCACCAAGTGACGGATTTGCCCCAAGCCAGCGGTCTGCTCTACAGCAGCCAATACACGGATGAGCGCAACGGCCAAGACATGCGCAACTGGGGCCTCGTCGCCCTGGGCGCCGCGGGCCTCGTCATGCTCTGGGTCTTGCGTCGGCCCGTCCACGTTGCCATCGCCGTCACCGGCATGGCTGTTGCCACGCTCTGGGCGTTTGGACTCACCGGCTGGCTCGGCATCCGCGTCAGTTTCCTGACCTTGTTCCTGGCGCCGGTCGTCATGGGCATCGGCATCGACGCCGCGGTCCATCTTTTGCACCGAACCCAGGAGAGCCGCGATGCCGGCGCCGCGGCCAAAGCGACGGGGCCTGCCATCCTGGCTGCCGGCATCACGACCGCCGCAGGGCTTGCCGTCCTGGCCTTCGTTCCGAATCCCTTGTTCGCCGAGATTGGCGCCATCGCGGCCCTTGGCATCGTCATGTCCTTGCTCGCGACCTACCTCGTCGTCCTGCCGTTGGCCAAGCTGCTGCCTGTGCCGGAGCCCGGCCGGGGCAAGGGCATTCGATGGGCGGCCAAACCGCGCTGGATGGCCCTCGTGCTCGTCGCGATACTCACCGGGGTCGCCGGTGTCGTCGCGACCCAGACCAGCGTCGAATCCGGCAATGCCCAGAGCGAATTCCCCGCCGACGATCCCGTCATCCTGCTCCAACAACGCATCGAATCTGAATACGGCTCCTTCCAACGCGCCTACATCGTCGTTCGAGGCGACATGACGGATCCCGTAGCAATCGCGCAAATCCACCAATCTGTCCAGGACGCCGCGAGCCTGCCGCTCTTTCGGGACGCCAGCAGCATCGCCGACATTCTCCTGGCCGACGAAGCCACCGATCAAGGTGCCCTGGACATTGCACTGGCCGGGATTCTCGGACCTACACCGGCAGCGCCAACGGAAGCGAGCCGCCTGCCGCAGACGCAACAGGAAGCGCGCGATCGGCTCGACCAGGTCTTCGCGGATCCTCTCTGGCGAACCATTGCGCCGTTTACCATCACGCGGGACTACGACTTGGCTGTCGTCGCCATCACCGTCGATCCATGGTCCAATGCAGCCGAGCTACGTGATTTGCGTGACGCCCTGCAGGCCCAGGCAACCAACCTCCAAGAGCGGCTGGCCGGCCATGACGTCGACGCCGCCGGGGCCCCGCTGAATCGTGCGGCCGTCATCGATCAGACGCCCACCAATCTCGCCATCGCAACCCTCGGAACAGCGCTCGTGGTGACCGTGATCCTCGCAGTGGCCTGGAATGGGCGCGGCTGGGAAGGGCGACGGATTGCCTTGGCGGCCGGCGGCATGGTCCTCATCGCTGCCCTTTGGCTCCTGGCAGCCGTCGTCGCCCTGGATGCCATCCACCAATGGGTCGGCACCGGCAACCGCGCCGCCCTCACGGACACGTTCCTTCTGGCCTTCGCCATCACCGTCGCGATCGGCGTCGACGACTTGGTCCACATCGTGAATCGGACGTGGCAAGCCCGCGATGCCGGACATCCTGCGCCCCTGAGCGACGCCTTTGAACACGCGGGACGGGCCATCACCGGCACCAGTGCAACGACCATGGTGGCCTTTGCCGTCCTGGCGGGCGTCTACTTCCTGCAATCGAAGAATCTGGCCATTTTGACGGCGGTCGGCGCCGCAAGCGCCTATGGATTGACCCTCGCCTTGGCACCTTGGCTGCTTCGCAAGCATCAAGCGCTTCGCCCCGAGTCCTGATTGTGCGCGCCCACGCCCTGAATGGACTCCTGGCCCTCGTGGCCTTGACTGGCGCGTGGCGTTGGATCGCCCCGGATGGCGGCGCACACCTTGCGGCAGGCATTGCGTTTGTGCTGGTCATCCTATGGCATGCCGTGCGCGCCGATCGCAGCGTCAAACGAACCGGTGGCGTGTTTGCCACGGTCGCCGTGCTCGCCGTGGCCGCGGTTGGATTTGGCCATGGTGACTTCCTCGTTCTGGCTCACGTTGCAGCCGCGCTGATCATGGTCGGTGCCGGCGTCATGATGCATGTGCGCGCCCTCGGACGCGTCGGCGACTTCATCGATGCACTGGCCGTCGGACTCGTCGTCTGGCTGGCGCTGCACATCGCCAGATTGTTCTAGGAAATCGCCCCAATCTAGTGGGTGCCGCCGACCGGATGGACGACGCCGTTGCCTTCGGCGACCGTGCCCACGACGCGGACTTCGTAGTCCACGTGCTTCTGCAGCTCGGCGACGGCCGCGTCGGCAGCCTCCGCAGGTACAACGACCACGAAGCCCATGCCCATGTTGAACGTCTTGTACATCTCGTGGTCCTCGACGCGGCCCCAAGCCTGGATCTTCTGGAAGACCTCGGGAACCGGAAGAGGATCCGTGATGTCGTAGCGAACACCTTGGTTGATGCGGCGCAGCTTGCGCAGACCGCTGCCGGTGATGTGGCTCAGGCCATGGACGGGTACGCCGGTTTGCAGGAGCGCGATGATGGGTTTGACGTAGATGCGCGTCGGCTCCAGCAAGACCTCGCCGACCTTGCCATCTTGGTCGCCTGGCCAGTCGTCCGTGTAGGCGAGGCCTTGCGATTCGACGACCTTGCGAGCCAGGGTGTAGCCATTGCTGTGGATGCCGCTGCTGGCCATGCCAATCAGGACGTCGCCAGGCTGGATGGCCTCGCCCGTCACCAGGGCGTCCTTCTTGGCGTAGGCAAGGCACGTGCCCGCCAGATCGTAGCCCTTGACGATGCCGGGCAGCGTTGCGGTCTCGCCGCCGACCATGCTGACGTTGGCCATTTCGGCCGCGCGTTCGAGGCCGCGACCAATTGCGGCCGTTACGTCAGCTTCGGGGTCTTCGACGGCGAGGTAATCGACGAAGGCGATGGGTTCGGCGCCGACGCAGATGGCGTCATTGACGTTCATGGCCATGCAGTCGATGCCGACGGTGTCCCAGATGCCCATGGCGCGGGCGATTTCCATCTTGGAGCCGACGCCATCCGTGCAGAGGCACAAGGCATGGTCGCCGAAGTCCACGAGGCCGCCGAAGTGGCCGATGCCGCCAATGGGAGCGCCCACGCCGCTGCGGGCGAAACTCAGCATGCCCGCCAGGGCGTCCACGGCTTGGTCTTCCTTGTGGATGTCCACGCCGCTCTCGGCGTAGGTCATCGGCTTGTCGGCCACGATGCCGGCGACTCCGGGCGGCTTGAAAAGCGCCGGGGTCAGTTGCTTGGGTACAGACTGTCGATGACGGACTGGAACTTGTCCGCGATGATGCGGCGCTTCAGCTTCAGCGTCGGCGTCAATTCACCACTGTCGACGCCCCACGGCGCCGGCATGAGCCAGAACTTCTTGATCTGCTCATAGCGGCTCAGTTGTGCGTTGACCGCTTCGACTTCCTTCTCGAAGAGACTGACCACGCGCTGGTCGGCGACGAGTTGATCGCCCGTGGCGGCGATGCCATTGGCCCTGGCGAAGTCTTCGAGGGCTTCGAAGTCCGGCTGAATCAGGCATGCCATGTACTTGCGGTCGTCACCAATGAGGCACGCCTGTTCGATGTGGGGCTGCAACTTCAGGAGGCCTTCGATGGGCTGCGGCGCGACGTTCTTGCCGTTGCTCATGACGATGATCTCCTTCTTGCGGTCCGTGATGAACAGGAAGCCGTCGTCGTCCAAGTAGCCGACATCGCCGGTGTGGAAGAAGCCGTCCTTGTCCATGACTTCGTCCGTGGCCTTCTTGTTCTTGAAGTAGCCCTGCATGACCATGTCGCCCTTGATGCAGATTTCGCCTTCCGCGACATCTTCGCGACTGCTGACCCATTCGCTGGTGTCGATCTTGATTTCGGCACCAGGAACGGCTTTGCCGACGCTGCCAAAGCGCACGGCGCCGGGGCGGTTGACGTTGGTGACGGGGCTGGTTTCGGTCAAGCCGTAGCCGACCAGGATTTCAATGCCAGCCGCCCAGAAGAACTCCTCAATTTCCTTGTTGAGCGCGGCGCCACCACTGACGAAGTAGCGCAGGTTGCCACCGACGGCGGCGTGGAGTTTCTTGAAGACCAAGTTGTGGGCCCGGTTGACCTTGCCTTGCAGGCTCCGGGGGAGGGGCTCGTTGCGCTGGCGGTAGACATTGGCCGCCTTGCCTTGGGCGATGGCCCAGTTGAAGATGAAGCGCTTCAGGAAGGAACCGCCTTCGACGCCGGCCATGATCTTGGCGTAGATTTTCTCGTACAGCCGCGGGACGCTCATCATGATCGTCGGGCTGTGGGTCTTCATGTCATCTGTCAGGGTCTCGATGCCGCGGGCAAAGACCACTTGGGCGCCGGCGCCGTAGGCCGTAAAGTGGCCGCCGGTGCGCTCGAAGACATGGCTCAGAGGCAGGAAGCTGAGGAATTTGTCGCTGGGTCCGATGTCGACGCAGGTCTGGGCCACCAGGGCGTTGCTTGCCAGGTTCCATTGGCTCAACATGACGCCCTTCGGGTCGCCGGTGGTTCCGCTGGTGTACACGAAGCTGGCTAGGTCGCTCGGCTTGACCGATTTCTTGGCCTTTTCCAGAGCGTCCGGGTTTTTCTTGGCGAAGTCGGCGCCCTTCTTGACGAAGGCCTTGTAGGTGGTGCAACCGGCGCGGCGCACGGGGGTGTCATCCAGCACCACGAACGTCTTGACGCTCTTGATTTGGTCCTTGACGGCCCAAACCCGGTCCAGCATCTCCTTGTCTTCGACGAACAGGACCTTGGCATCGGAATTGTTGAGGATGTAGGCGCCTTGGCCGCCGGTCAGGGTGTCATAGATGGGCACCGTGCAAGCGCCGATGGTCTGATCGGCCATGTCCACTTCGGCCCAGCGGGGGCTGTTCTTGCTCCACACACTGACGCGGTCGCCCTTCTTGACGCCCGCAGCAAGCAAGCCAAGTGCGAGCCCGGCGACGGCGTCACCGAAGTCCCCGTACGTGCGGCTGTGCCATGCATCGTCCTCGAACCACGTCTGCGCAGTCGTGTCGCGGTTCTTTTCCACGCTGTCCCAGAAGACCTTCGTCACCGTCGTTTGCCCACCGGCCATGTGCCCGCTCCATCCCAGTGGGCTATGAAAACGATTTGACCCGTGCGCCCGCTGGCCAGCCGTGGAACTTCCAGCTGCCGACTTGTCCGCTGCCAAGGCCTACCATGTGTTGACACATATCGTCGCGCCGCGCCCGATTGCGTGGGTCACGACGCTCAACGGCGAGGTGGTCAACGCAGCGCCCTTCAGTTGGTTTCAGGCCATTTGCGCAGAGCCGCCGCTCCTGATGATTGCCGTGGCCGATCGAGATGGCGAGCCCAAGGACACCGCGCGCAATGCCATCGCCACGGGCGAACTCGTAATCAACATCGCGACCGGGGACCAATTGGAAACCATGGTGGCCACGAGCGCGGACCTGCCGCCCGATGAGAGCGAACTTGACTTGTCCAATCTGAAGACCACGCCCAGCATTGCCGTGGCGCCGCCGCGCATCGACGGCTGCGCGGCCCACCTGGAATGTCGACTCGTCGAGCATCGACGCTATGGGGACACGGATGGCACGACGGTCCTGATTGCCCACGTCGTCCACGTCGCGATGCGTGATGACTTGTTGACAGAGCGTGGCCTTCTGGACGCTGGCAAGGCACGCCTGCCGGCACGCCTCGGCGGTGTGGATTACCTACGCGTCGAAGATGTGTTCCAGGTTAGGCGGGACAGGCATCGCCCGTGAAGGCGCACCATTCGGCCGTCCAATCGAACGCACCTGCAGCGACCATGAAGACGCCAATTTCCCAGGTGCCGACCTCCGGGTTCTCGATCAAGATGGTTGAACCGTAGGTGGCGGTGTAGTCGTTGTTGCCGCCGCTCGGGGGCGTGAAGCGGACCGTGTATTCTTGGCCGCCTTCCTTGGCCAGGGGGTCTTCCATGAACGTCGTCACGGCCAGGACGTCGCGGGGGCCCGTGATGTCAAACTGGGTGCGGCCGATGTCGGCGCTGGCCACGGCGCCGGAGCTGCTGCTTGCGATGCTTCCCGAATCAAAAGACGGGCCGGTCGGGCCGGCGACGTCGACGGCA
>JBMZJT010000001.1:85521-88535 GCA_049617695.1 Thermoplasmatota archaeon
ACAGGGTTGCGTTCGTGGTCTCATTGCCGCTGGTGGCGGTCAAGGTGGCGTTGAACACGCCGGCGACCTCGTAGCGGAAGGTGGCGTTGGCCGGGAAACCGGTGCCATCCACGTCGCCCGTGCCGTCTCCGTCGGCGTCCAGGCTCCAGGCGATGTCGTCGCCTGTGCCATTGAACTGGAACGTCACGTTCAGAGGCGCCGTGCCGTTGGCCACGGTGGCCTCGAAGGCTGTGATCGTCAGATTCAGCGTCTCGTTGAGAGCCGGCGTCGGGTCCTCAGGGGTCGGCTCATTGACGGGGTCTTCAGCGGGTTCATCGGAAGCGGTGCAACCTGCCAGCATGGCGGCCAGGAGCAAGACGAGAATCGTGCGCACGCCGCTCCACGTCGAATTCTGGAACTTAACCCTTGCCGGACGTTACTGGAGGGCCTGCATCAACCGCTCGTCGTGCTCGATGCGGACTTCGTCCACGAAATCACCGACGTGATGCAAGCGAATGACGGCGTCTACGTCGGGGTGTTCCGGATCGCCGTGGCACTCGGCCAGCACGGGTTCACCATCCAGGTGCCGCACCTGCATGAATTCTCCTGGACGATGCTCGGCGTCCAAGCGCGCCAGGACTTTGTCCCGGCCCTCGGCCTCCAGGCGGCCATCCGTGAGCAAGCGCGCCCCGGCGGCATATTGGTTGGCGCAACTGGCCAGGTCGTGGGCGTTGAAGGCACTGGCATGGATGCGAGCCACACCGTCAGGATGGTAGGTCATGGCGACCATGGGCTCATCGGACGCGGCCCTTGAAAATCCTGCGGCGCGGGGTGAACGGGTTCAGGTCGTGTAGTCCTCAAGCCCCTCATCGAGCCGTACATGGCTCAGAATCCAATGCTTTGCACCGTCGTGGACGACGCGGGATGTGATCACGCACCAACGGTACATGCCATCGGCGGCCTGCAGGCGCTGCCGAATCCGGCCCCGCCCCACGTCCAAGAGCTGCTCGTGATGGCGCAGGGCAATTTCCTCGTCGTCCGGGTGGAACAGGTCGTGGCCTTGATCGCCGAGAAATCGTCCTGCCCCACCGAGGGCGTCGACATCGGGCCCAGCCGCCCAAACGCAGACGCCGAATGAATTGTGGATGGTGGCACCTTCCACCGGGAATTGACCAAGCAGTCGCCTCGCTTCGGCGGATGACAACGCATCGGCAAGGGCCACGGATGGCCGAGCCCGCCTGTGAGAAAAGCAAACTGGCGCGGCGTTGGGCTGCGCGGAAGTCACGCGCATCTCGTGGACGCGCGATGTGGCTTCCGCTGCCAAGGAAAGTGGGTCTGGCCCGAAACGCCCACGTTTCGATTCGGGGCGCGGCGTTCGGCTGCGCCGAAGCCACGCGAATCTCGTGGACTCGCGATGTGGCTTCCGCTGCCAAGGAAAGTGGGTCTGGCCAGAATTGAACTGGCGATCTCCGCCATGTCAAGGCGGCGTCATAGCCCCTAGACCACAGACCCGTCGAGTCCTTGGTCGCGGAAGGCCCCTCCCAACCGGGAGGCGCAAGGCGGCCGACTCGGGTCGCCTATTTGACCGTTGCTTTCAGGAAGCGTCCGCCGTGGCGCGGACAACCCTTCTCGATGTACCCCTAGCCACCGCAATTGAGTGGCTGGTTTGGGCACTTTTTCCGGCATGAACGGTCGTGCGTTCGCCATTGCTAGTATTCTGATCTTGCTTCCTGCCGCCCTCCCGGGGCAGGCGGCCGCCGATGACGTGCCCTCGTGGTTCGCTGGGCATGAACCTGCTTGGATCACATGGCAGGATGCTTCGGACAAATTGCCCGAGGATGCCGAAGCGCGTCTCGATTATGCCACCACGGACGGACGCCTCCGAGTGATGGTCGCTCTGGACGAGCGTGCCTCCTGGGCTGAAGCGTTCGTTGACGAGCTCGCCCCGCGCGCGGGTTGGTATCATGACACCTTCGACTCCGCGAATTTCTGGGCTGAGGTCGGTCCCCGCCAATTGTCCATGCTGTTGGCTCACGCCGACGTGCGCTTCGTCGATCCCGACTATCCCTTGACGTACTTCCTCGCGGAAGCCACCACGGACGTGGACGCTCGATCCCAGACCGGAACCGGAACCGGGGTGTGGTACTTTGATACCTCCACGAGCACCTTCAAATCCGACATTTCCGGCGTCTCCACCGCGTACACCGGCGACGGCATCCGCGTGGCGGTCATCGACAGCGGCATCGACTCGACCCACAAGGACTTCGGAAGCATCGGTTGCAGCCACGGCATCTACGAGCCCTGCAACAGCCGCATCGTCTACCGTGCCACGATTGAACCGTTCGTGGGCAGCACCTTGGGCAGTCCGCTGCAGAACCTGCCAACGTCCGACTTGGCCAGTGGCCACGGCACCCACGTGGCCGGCATCATCGCGGGCAACGGCTACTATTCGTGGGCGGAAGGCGCCACCCACCCAAGCTACGGTGGCGACGGATTGACGTTTGGCATCGCGCCGGAAGCTGATCTCATCAGCATCAAGTCCGGTGATTCCATTTCGGCGGCCTTTGCGGCGGATGCCTTGTCCCATGCGAGCGCCTACCGCAATGCGTACAACATCCAGGTCGTGAGCAACTCCTGGGGCTGCAATGGCGGATGTCCGTTCTCTCCGACTTCCACCATCAGCAACCTGGTGCGCGGCCTGTACAATGCTGGCGTCGTCCTGACATTCGCTGCCGGCAACGACGGCGGAAGCGGCGGCGGGTCGGAATTCTCTGGCTATGCGCAGAGCCCCTACGTGATTGGTGTCGCGGCCTATGAAGATGCCAACGACCGTCTGGCTTCCTTCAGCAGCCGCGGCAGCAGTGGCACCAGCAACTCCCTGCCGACAGCGACCACGTGGACCCCTGCTACCGATGGCATCAACGCAGCCAATGCCCGGCGCCCTGACATTGCTGCACCCGGCGTCAACATTCAGTCGGCGCGGGACCTGACTGCGGGCACGCGCGTTTGGACTGGCGACGCCGATGCAGGTGGCA
>JBMZJT010000002.1:0-227 GCA_049617695.1 Thermoplasmatota archaeon
ACCTTGTTGCATGCCGCCGTGAAGCGCTTCCGCGCCCAGGGGCGCGAGTTCCTTGGCCAGATCGTCGACGCGGCCACGGGTCTTGGCAAACAAGATTGCGGCCTGCGGGTCTTCCGCCGCCAGAATGCGGGCGACTTGCTCGGCGCGGGCCATGAAGTTGCCCACGGCAAAGCATTGGCGCACTTGGCGCGTCGCACCTTGGCTGACACGAATGACGACCGGGTCGT
>JBMZJT010000002.1:237-28653 GCA_049617695.1 Thermoplasmatota archaeon
TTTCTTGGCCAACCGCTCGACCTGTTGGGTCATGGTGGCCGAAAAGAGGAGGGTTTGGCGTTCGGCCGGGAGCCGCTCGACGATCTTGTCCAGCTCATCCGCAAAGCCCATGCTGAGCATTTCATCGGCCTCGTCGAGGACGAAGATGTGCATGTCATCGACGTGCAGGGTGCCGCGCTCCAAGTGGTCTACGATGCGGCCAGGGGTCGCAACGAGGATGGCGCGCGGGTGGCGCTCAAGGGCGCGGACTTGTTCACCGAAGTGGGCGCCGCCAATCAGGCAGACCGCTTCGACGGGGCTGCCTTTGCCGATGGCCTGCAATTCGCGCTGGACTTGCTTGGCCAGTTCGCGGGTCGGCGCCAAGACAAGGCCGCGCTTGCCCTTGATGGCCGCTTCGACGAGCGGAATGCCAAAGGCGGCCGTCTTGCCGGTGCCGGTTTGTGCTTGACCAAGCACGTCTTTGCCATTCATGCAGTGCGGAATGGTTTCTGCCTGCACCGGCGTGGTCTCTTCGAAGCCCATGGCCTCCAAGGCGGATTGCACGTTCTCGTGCAGCGGAAGCTCACTGAATTTCATGGGCCTATGACGTTCGACACCGGCCTACTATAAGGCGTAAAGGGGCAGGAGACCCAGGAAACGTGAACGGGTACACGTTGGCAGGTCAGCGTCATATACGGGGCGCCTTCTGGGCGCCGCAATGTCCTTCGAAGCATTCCAGAAGAAGGTCGATGACATCGTGATGAACCACCCTGTCGTCACCAACAACGAATACACGAAGTGGGTCGCGACCGGCCAGATGACGGAGGAAGACGTCAAGGATCTCACCATCCAATTCAGTGTCTTCTCCCACTACTTCATTCAAGCCCAACTCCTGAAGGTGTTCAGCTCCCAGACCTTGGAGCAATACCGCAGCGGCAAGGAGATTCTGATGAACGAACTCGGCGTGAGCTTCACCAAGCCCGGCGCCGGCGACATCACGGACACCGACCCAGACGCCGTCCCAACCGAAGGCACCGTCCAAGGCGGCAAGTACCGCCACACGGCCGCTCACTTCGAGTGGCTCCTGAAGTTCGCTGAACCCCTCGGCCTTGGTTTCGACGAAATCGGCAAGTGGGACATGGGCAACGAAGGCACCCACGCCTTCTGCAACGGCCTCAACGAATGGTACGGCAACCCCGATCCCTGCGTCGGCGCCGGGGCCAGCTACGCCGTCGAGAACTGGGCCGCCGCCGGTTTCTGGAAGGAACTCATCGCCGGCATCGAGGCCTTCAACGAACAAAGCGGCATGAAGCTCAACCTCGGTTTCTGGAAGTGGCATGACATGGTCGAAGACCAGCACGCCGAGCACACCCACGACGAGCTGCGCGAAGACTACGATGAGCCGTGGTTCAACGAGGAGAAGTACCTCGAAGGCGCCACGCACATCCTGGACCGCGTGCAGCAGTTCTGGGACGGCCTCAATGAAGCCCGCCTGGCTCGCCAAGCCGTCGTTGCTGCCTAGGCAACACTGAAACCCAGGCCCCCGGCTCGGCGCGCATGCGCCAACTTGCTTTCCTCCTCTTCCTAGGCCTAGCCCTCGCCGGCTGCGCAACGGATGACGCCGAACCCGCAGTGACGCCTGAACCGGAACCGATGCCCGGCGTCTTCTTCGACGCGGGCGGTCAACCGGCCTTGGCGTTTCGGGAACCCGTGGACCTCGGCACGCGCGCTGGCGTCGTCGGAGGCACGGTTCCCGCCGGCGCATTCGGCACGAACTGCCAGGACAGCTTGGACGACGGCGACTGCGGCCTGGGCGAGCCATCCATCGAGGTGGACGGCGCGGGCACGATCTATGTCAGCGGCGTGTGCTGCTTGACCGTCGCCCCGCCGGTGTACGCCAGCCGCGATGGGGGCGCGACCTTCCAGCAAATGGAAGGCGACACGGTGCGCGAAGTCTTCGCCGTGGAAGGCGACTTCGCCATTGACGAGGTCGGCCGCATGTACTTCGCGGACATCGAAGTGGCCGCCACGTTCCAGATGACGGTCTGGGAAGCGGACGGCAGCTACGTGCGTCACACGAAGTGGCCGGCGCCGCCGCTGGTGGACCGCGACTGGGTTCGTGCCGAAGGGGACGGCATCGTCTACTACGTCTACAACACGGGCGCCATGGGGACGCGCGTCTACAAGTCCACGGACGCCGCCACGACGTGGAGCGCCGATGCCATCCACACCGTGCCCTACGCGCTGGGCAACGTTGCCATCGATCCGCTGCGGGAGATCTGCCTGTTTGGCGGCAACCTCAACGGCATGCGAAGCCTCGACTGCTCCCAAGACGGCGGCGCCACATGGAGCACGGAAGCCAGCCAAATTCCAGTCGGCGGCTTCGATGCATACCCCGTGGGCGCCTACGATGAGAACGGCACCCTCTGGATGGCGGAAACCCAAGTCGCGGCGGATGGCACCCAAGCCATCGCCGTCGCGGGCCGCCACACCGACGGCACCTGGACGGACCTGACGACGATTCTGCCCGGCGACGGCTACCACCGCATGCCCTGGATTGCAGCAGGCGCCGACGGCGCAGCTGCCATCGCATGGTACGGCAAGCGCGGCAACGACACGCCCGACGGCGACTGGCATCTCTTTGCTGCCGCCACCCAGGACGGCGGCGACCGCTGGGATGTGGTGCAGGCCGATCCGACGCCGGTCTTCCATGGCAACCTGGGCCGTGACTTGCTCGACTTCCTGCAAGTGGACCTCGGCCCTGACGGCGCCGTCCACGTGGCCTACAGCCGCAATGACGGCAGCGGCCCAGACGGCAATGAAGAGCGCCTCATCTACGTCCGCTCCGAACCAAGCGCCTTGGCCATGCAGGACTTCTGGCTCGGGCCGTAATCTCCGGCTCCCTGCCGAAAACAAGACGCAGTTGAATCCACCCGCGCCCCTGAAATCCTCTGGCTCGGCTCCCCCGGACATCAACATCCACGTCGATCACCGACGCCCGCCGGATCGGGCCCAGGCCTATGGCCGCAACATCCTGATTGCGATGCTGACCAGTTCCGTGGTCCTCGTCGTCGAAGTCTGGGCCAGCATCCGAACTGGAAGTCTCGCGCTTCTAGCGGATGCCGGGCACCTCTTGGTGGACGTTTCCGGGTTGATTCTCGCCTACGCGGCGCTGCGTTTTGCCAGCCGACCTGCCACGGGGCGGGCGACCTTTGGCCATGCCCGAGCAGAGGTCTTGGCTGCGGCGGTCAACGGCCTCCTGCTCCTGTTGGTCGCGGCAGGTCTCGTGTGGCGCGCTGCGGCTCGCTTCCAATCGCCGCTTCCGGAACTGGATACGACGTTGGTGTTCCAAGTCGGCATCCTGGGCCTGGTTGCAAATCTGGTGGCGGCATGGTTCCTGCATCGGGATGCTAGCGACAACATCAACGCCAAGGGGGCGTTCCTGAATGTCGTGGGCGACGCCGTGGCAAGCATCGGCGTTCTCGTCGCAACGGGCTTGGTGTTCCTGACGGGCGACACCCGTTGGGACACTGGCGTGTCGCTGCTGGTCGCCATCATCATCGTCTGGGCGAGTTGGGGCTTGCTGCGCGGTGCCATCGACATCCTACTGGAACGGGCACCACCCCATTTGGCGCCAGCCCAGATCAAGGCGGCCGTCGAAGGGCTCCCCGACGTCGTGAACGTCCATGACTTGCATGTCTGGACGCTGACGCCCGGACATCACAGCCTGAGCATGCACACGACGATCACGACCGAAGCGCAATCGCGTTTCCTGGAGGTCATCGAAGCGATCGAGGATCTACTCGAGGAGCGCTTTGGCTTGGATCACTGCACGATCCAAGTGGAGCCCGAAGGACACGACGACGTATCGGATGTCTACAATCCGGTCACTCATCAACCGTGAGGTAGCCGTCCGCGTCCTCGTAGCCTTCAGGCTGGACGACGGTCATCGGCACCGGCGCCAAGGTCACGACGGTTCCCAGAACCAAGAGGACGAGGAACGCGATGACGTTGCCGCGATCGACGAGCATCATCGTGCTGGCCGCCACGAGGAAGATGCCCGTGATCTTGGTGAACAAGGTGAGCCGCTTGTAGTCGGTCTCGGAGAGCACCAGGGCCATGGTGTGTCCCACTTGGCCCTCCTATTTGCCGGTTATGGCAACCCGCGACCGCTGCGCCAGCCTCCAAGGAGGCAGAAGACGCCGAGCCACGCGGTCCACCAACCCAGCCCGGGCCGGGTCGCGACTTCCCCGACGAGCGCCGTTCCATTGGGCGTGAACCGCGTCGTCCCCCAGAATCCATCCCACAACGGGTCGGAGGTGTGCCACCATCCGGTGCTGATCAACGCCACGACGACCAGCGCCGCCGCGATGAGAAGATCCCGTTGCCAGGCCGGGGGTTCATAGAGCCAACTGCGACCCGCCAATCGGACAAACAAGATGGCAGCGGCCCCAGCGACCAAGAATCCCGCAAGCCACGGGCCCCAATCATGGGCGACGATGTCGTCGAATCGGAACGGGCCGACGCCGGTTTTGTCGTAGACATTGCCCGCATCATCCCCGTAGCGAACCTGCCACCAATCGAGCCAGATGCTCGTCACAATGAAGATGAAACCGGCGCCGACCCAGCCGCGGGCGCGACGCAGGCCAAGAGGCGCATCTTCCGTGGGCCGCTCGTCATTCACGTATGGGGCACCACGAGCACCGGCTTCTTGGCCCTGGCGATGACATCTTGAGCCACGCTGCCCAGCATCCATTTGCGCAAACCCGCCTTGCCATGGGTGCCCATGACAACCATCGTGACATCTTCGGCGTCCGCCGCCTCCAGGATGAGTTGGACGGGTTTGGCAGCGCGGGCGACGAGGTCCACGTCCACGCCGTCGGCGCGCGCGGCGTCGGCAAATTCCGTGGTCAATTGAATCGCTTCGGCGGCTTCATGCTGCGTGGCAAAGGCCTGGAAGACCTCTTGGTAGCCCATACCCATCGCGACAGGCGCATCCATGCGTTCAGGGAAGGCATGCACGAGGCGGACGTCGCAATCCAGATCCTTGGCCAATTGCACGCCGGCTTCAAGGGCCGCATGACCGCAGGCGGAGAAGTCGACAGCAATCAAAATGCGCGCCATGGGCCCCCATCGACGGCCTGCGCCATGAGGCTTCGCCAAGGGCTTTGAAGGGCTTCGTGCAGCGCCATGCGTGGACGTCAACGGCATTGCGCAAGTGGAAGTGACCCAAGTGGCCGATTTCCTGGCCCGCGGCATCCCCTTGGTCGACGTACGTGAGCAAGACGAATGGGACGCCGACCACATCCCCGGCGCCATCCTAAGGCCCCTGAGTCAATTGCATGCGTGGCAAGCCGAATTTTCGGGGCAAGAGGTGCTCTTCAGTTGCCGCAGCGGCCAACGCAGTCAGCAAGTCGCCCAACACTTGGCCTCCACCGTGCGCGGCCACAATTTGGCGGGCGGCATCCTAGCCTACCGCGCCTTCTTCCCGGAGGACGCATGAACATCACGCCGCAAGCCGCCCACGATGAAGGGGCCATCATCCTCGATGTCCGGACGCCTGCGGAAAGGGCCCAGGCGCACATCGAAGGCAGCCACCACATTCCCTTGGATCAACTGCCCCAACGGCTCGACGAGCTGCCCGAAGGCCGCATCGTGTGCCAATGCCTCAGCGGCGGGCGCAGCGCCCAAGCCGCCATGTTCCTGGCACAACAAGGCCGCGACGTGGCCAACATGGCCGGCGGCATCCAGGCCTGGCATGCGGCAGGTTTGCCCCTAATTCACGGATGATCCGGCGCAACCTGTGGCTGGCGCTGGTGCCACTTGCCGCGGGCGCTGTCGCCTGGGAAGGGACCCACCTCGATCTAGCCTGGCAGGCGACGGGCGTGGGATTTCTTGGCGGCTTGGCTGGCGGGTTGATTGCCGGCGCGATCGGATTGGTCACGGTCCCGCTCATTGCCGTGCTACTTGGCCTGCCCATTCATGTGGCGGCGGCCACGAATTTGTTTCAGACGCTGTTCACGGCGGCCACGGGCGCCGCATCCCATGCCAAACACGGGCATACGGATTTGCGCCTTGGCGCAACCATCCTCGCGGGAGCGGCCTTGGGCGCACCATTTGGGTCATGGCTGAGTCTGCGCGTTTCGCCAGATACGTTGCGCATGGTCTTCGTCGTCGTGCTGCTTGCCATGGCGGCGCGCTTGATGTTGCGCATCGCGGATGTGGAACCGCCCAAGACCCAGGCACAGCCAGGGACGGCGGCGACCGTTGCTCTGGGCGGGGCCATTGGGTTGGTCAGCGGCTTCTTGGGCATCGGCGGCGGGTTCCTCTTCACGCCGTTGATTGCCATGGTGTTGCGGGTTCCGACGCGCGTCGCCTTGGGAACGGGACTGCTGGTCATTGCAGGCAACAGCCTACTGGCACTCGGCCCCCATGCGCTGGCGGGCAACATCTGGATCGCGGGGGGGTTGTGCATGGCCGTCGGCGGCAGCATCGGAGCGAAGGTTGGGACACGGATGAGTCACTGGCTCCCTGAGCGGGGGCTGTGGGCGCTGTTCGTGGTGGTGCTGCTCGCCGTTGCGTGGCGCATGGCAATGGGTTGAATCCAAGCTCCAACCCTTGGTGGTCGACTCCTTCATCTTGCGCGGAGGATGCACCCCCATGGGCAAGCGCAAGGGCACCTTGATGATCGCCACCGTCGGCGACGACATCGATGCCGTCCTCGTGGGCATCCGTGACCACCCCGTCCAGAAGCTGATTCTGATGCACACGTCGACGTTCACGGCGCAGGCGCAGGAAGTGCAGGCCAAGGTCGGCGCCATCTTCGTCGCCACCGAACTGCGCTTGATCGACGATGGCCAAGTCTTGATGGACACCCTGCGCCAAGTGGCCGACATCCACGCCCAGGAATCACTGCACTTCGACGACATCGTGGTCAATGTCAGCAGCGGCGACAAGATGCAGACGTGCAGCGCCTTGTCAGCGGCATTCGTCCATGGCGTCCCAGCCATCGGCGTGATGGATGACGCGCCATTTGCCCTGCCCGTTCTCAAGTTCAGCTACGCCGAGTTGATCTCAGACGCCAAGTACCGCATCCTCGAATCCCTGCAACGCATCGGAGGCCACGCCGACAGCCTGAACGACCTGTCGAAGCAAAGCGGCGTCGAAAAGAGTCTGCTCAGCTACCATCTGCGCACCACGCGAGAAGGCAAGGGCCTGGAGGACATGGGGCTCGTGGACATTGAACGCGGCACCTTCGGCCGCCTCGGCATCACCTTGACCGAAATGGGCAACCTGATTCTCATGGGCCGCCCGAGTCTAGCGCCGCCGCAGTAGAAACGCCGCCGCCACGAGAATCATCGCGACAATCCCGATGGTGAAACCAGGCAGCTGGCCGTTGTCATGCAGGCCAAGAGCCCCTTTCGCGTCCGCCGGCAGCCACAGGGATGTCTCCGGATGGTGGGTCTGCCAAGCGAACCAGTACATGGTCAAGGATTCCAAGGGCTCCAGTGACGCCGCGCCGTCTTGGCGCATGCCCGTGGTCAAATTCCACGGATTCTGGGCCTCATCGAACCAGGTTCTATTCTCCAAACTGAAGGTGTGCCGTCCGACGTCGAACGCGCGAAACGCCGGACCATCCTGGGCCACCACGACACCGTGCTGGGCCAAGACATGGACACCATCGATGGCAAAGCGAGGCACCGCGACCTCACCACGAGGCCCGCGAATGCCGAGGACCCATTCCTTGGGATGGAGGCCCTCGACGTCGCAGTCGCTTTGTCCGCTGATGCCATAGCGGCACGAAGCGTCGTAGCCGGGGTATGCATTGCCATAACTGGCCTCCGCCGGCTGGAGCATCAGACTGGTCGGATGTTCCTCACGCCAGGCATCCCACGAAGCCAACGCAGTCGGGATGACATCAAGACGCGTGTCGTGGTGATCAAGTTCCGCGCGACCCTCTCGAAGTGTTGCGATGGGCTCGCCGAGAATCTGCGTCCACAGCGTATCCGTTTGGGCATCCCACATCACGAGGTCGTGGCGATGGAGAAATCCACTGGCTGCGAAGGACAACGTGTGTGCCTGGCCGTCGATCATGGCTTGCCTCGCGAACGTCACGCCGCTGCCACAGAGCGGACAGTAGGTGATGGCAATCGGCACGCCGGCCACGTCGACATTGGCAATTTCGTGGCGATCCAACATGCGCACAGGCACGGCAACTGCGGTGTCGTCCACGACGACGCCCAGCACCATGTCGGAGCCATCAATCCAGCTGTCGCCCCAGGCCGGCTGGCCAATGCTGCCAACGCCATCCCCACCAACCGGGTCAATGCCACAATCATCTGGATGCCCGTCTCGACCCTGGCCCCCATATCCGCAGGCCCACGCGATGTCGTCCACATGCGTCGCGTGGACGGGGGCGGCAACGAGGAGGATGAGGGCCAGCAGTCGCATCAGATGTTCGGCCAGAACCACGTCTGTCGCGTGTCGCGGAGGCTCGGCTTCTCGGCGAGCATGCCGAGGTCTCGCAGGGTCCGGATGGCACCGTACACGGTCCGCCTGGCAAGACCGCTTCGCGATTGGATGTCCTTCATCGTGAGGGGGCTTTCTTCGATCAGGGTACACAGCACCTGCTTGGCGCTTGGAGGCGCGTCCGGGATGCGGGCACGAGCTTGCGTGCAGTCCATGATACGTCATGGGCGCTGCGAAGGTAAGGCCCCTGCGTTCGGGGGTTGAATTGCAGGTTCAACCCTAGGTCAGGGGCAATTCAATCCAGAACGTCGTGCCTTGACCGAGTTCACTCTCGACGCCGACCGTGCCGCCCTCCAGCTCCATGAGTCGCTTGGTGACATACAACCCGAGACCTTGGCCGACGCGACCGGCCACGTTGACTTCGCCTTCCTGCGCATAAGGTTGCCAAAGACCTTCCAAAGCCTCCGGCGCCAGGCCGATGCCGGTGTCCTTGACGAGAATTCGCATCGTGGCCAAGCGCCGCTCGGCATGCAGCGAGACCGAGCCCTGCTCGGTGAATTTGATGGCATTGCCAATCAGGTGGCCGAGGGCCAATTGCAGGCGCGCCCGATCCACAAGAATCGTGCCGTCGTCGCCGCCGACATCCATGGACAATCCAGCGTCCGCGACATCCACTTCATGGCGAGCGGCCGCCGCCGTGAGGGCTTCTTGGACGCCTACGTGCTGGCGACCGGCACTGAGGTCGGCTGCCTGGACCCGTGCCGCCTCCACGGCCGTCGCAATCGTCGTACGCAGGCGCTCCACGTTGCGCTCGAACCGTTCCAGTGTCTCCGCGTGCTCTGCGCCAAGGGCCCCGCGCAGGGTTTGCAGACCGAGCACAATCGGCGTCATGGGCGTGCTGAGTTCATGGGCCGTGCGATTGATGAGATCCGCCGCAAACCGCTCCATCTTGTGCGCGGCATCCAGCTCCATCAAGGCCTTCGCGTGGGCTTCATGGATGCGACGCGCTTCTTCCCGTTCTGTCACATCCATGGCCGTTCCAAGGATGCGCGTGTTGCCACCGACGTCGACCAAATCGAAGCTCAATTCCGCGCGGCGCACCGATCCATCTTTGGCCTTGAGCGCGAGGACGCGTGATCGAATGGATCGCCCTTCACGCAGTTCGCCAAGAATCGCTTGCCGATCTCGGACATCCTGCCACAAGTCCATGGCAGAGAGATTGCCTCCGACCAATTCCTCCGGCGCATATCCCAACAAGTCACAAAGCGCAGGATTGGCGGTTTCGATGTCCCCGGCTGGCGTCGTCAAGGCAATGCCCACAGGACTTGCTGCAAACAAGGCTTCCAAGCGATTGGATTGACTCCGAATCTCCTCTGTTTGCTCGGTTACGCGCGCTTCGAGTTGACGGTTCCACGCTGCAATTTCTTGGGTCGCGGCTCGGACGCGCGCACGCAGCAAGGCAATGAACAGCACCGCGACGCCCAGGGCACCGAGAAGCGCCAAGCCCGCCCATCCGAGCCACGCAGGCAGCGCCGTCGTGGGCTCCTGTGGGGCGCTCAGATCGAATCCCGTCCATTTGACGTAAATGACCTGGGCCTCATCGTCGCTCACGGCATCCCGCAATTGTGCCAGGACGGCTTGCGCTCCGGGGTCGGCTGCCCAGAAGCCAGTTTCCACCAACGACAAGTGTTCGCCGACCGGGCGCAGGCCCTGCAATTGCAGACGCTGAATCTGGTATCCGGCGATGGCCAGTGGCGCCACGTAGGCATCGATCTCGCCATCGGCCAAGGCTTCCATGCCGATTGCCGGGTTGTCCGTCACGACGTAATCCATGTGGCCAAACCGCTGGGCCAGGATGCCTTCCAGCGGACTGCCGGCGATCGTGCTGATGCGACCGACGGCATCATCGGGTTCCACCCAATCGTGGCGCTCGGACGTAATCAAAGAGACCGGCGTCCAGGACCAAGGCTCAGGCATGGTGGCAAATGAGGTCAAATCCGGCCGGTTCGACATGACGCCCACCGCGTCGATGGAGCCGTTTTGCAGCATCTCGACGCCCCCTTGCAGCGTGTCAAAGGGCACGTACGTCACCGGAATGCCCGTTTTCAGGGACGCCAGCGCCATCATGTCCACGCCCCAGCCACCATAGGAGCCATCGGGCAATTCGAAACTGGCAGGCGCCGTATTGGTGGACACACCGACGCGAAGCGAGCCATGGGTTTCGAGCCAGGCATCCGCGTCGTGGTTGGAGGCGGCGACCCCGGGAACCAAGAGCAAAATGCACAGGAGCCCCAGCCGCATGAAAGGAGGGAGCCGTGTCTTACGGTATAAGAGCCGATGCTCGGGGAATCAGCGCTCCATCGCGCCTTTGCCTTCCAAGATTTTGGGGCGCATGCGTGCAATGCGTGCGATGCGCGTCGCCGATTTCTTGGCGCCGTTGAAGTGGAAGGCGTAGCTGCGCTGGCGACCCGGCGTCAAATTGTGGAAGGCTTCCGCCATTTCCGGGTCCGCATCCATCGCTTCGATGAATTCCTCCGGCAACTCGACCTCGTAGACTTCCTTGGGCGGCTTGATGCCGGCTTCGGCGTACCCCTTGGCTTCCTCAAGATACGCCGCAATGATCGCCTCCATCGCGGGCACGCCATCGGAGTCTTGGAACCGGAAACAGTCGGCGTGGCGCGTGTTGGGTCCTTGTTTCTCGAGCACGCCTTCAGGGTCTTTCATCAGGGCGGCATCAAAGAAGCTCAACCTGTAATCTCCTTGGTGTGCGCCGATGATGGCAATGTTGCGCCCCGCATGCATGTAGGTCGGGTGGCCCCATTTTGCGTGCTCTGACAATCCCGCGGCCAGGCAAATGCGTCGAAGATGCGCGACGCCGTCGGCCCACAACTTGGTCGAGCATTCCGCCGTATCGAACCGTTCGCAGCGGCCGCAGCCCTTGACGAAGTAGTCCTCCACGTCGGTGATCATCGTCGGCCCGTCCACAGCATCTCAACCCACTCGGCGAATTGAACGTGCCGCAGGCGCTGGACGGCGCCAACGAATCAGATCCCTCAGCCCATCATCCAACCCAACCCGACGTACACGGCGTAACCGACCAGCAAGACCGCGCCCTCCCAACGGGAAACTCGCCGCTGCGTCGCCAAGAACGCGAACAACAC
Organism: Thermoplasmatota archaeon; assembly: GCA_049617695.1. GTDB lineage: Archaea > Thermoplasmatota > E2 > JACPAO01 > JAHFTW01 > JBFKXH01. The sequence goes on from JBMZJT010000002.1 coordinate 11,847, forward strand.
CACGGACGTCCCCAGCATCACCCACTGATCAAACGACGCCGCACGACCCACGATGGCAAGGGGCTGGACAAGCGTCGCCACCCCAAGAATCCCCAGCACGTTGAAGATGTTGCTTCCCAAGATGTTGCCGATCGCGACATCGCCTTGGCGCCGCACGGCCGCAATCACAGACACCGTCAATTCCGGAAAGGATGTGCCCACGGCGACGACCGTCATGCCGATGGTCGCCTGCGACGCACCAAGCGATTCGGCCAGGCCGCTGGCACCTTGCACCATCCACCGCGCTCCGGCAATCAAAAGCCCGAGGCCAACGACGATGGCCACCCCCGAACGCCAACCACGGGGCACCCGCTGCAACGCCTCCGCCTCGTGTTCATGCATGGCGGCAACCGCATCTTGCTTGCGCTTGTCGCTCCAATAGGTCCAACCGAGATAACCGATCAGCGAAGCCAACAGCACGACTCCACGCCATCGATCCAGCAGCCCGCCCCAAGCCAACACAACGAACAACGTCGCCGAGCCGACCACAATCAATCCATCCCGGCGAAGCGCAACCGGCGCCACTTGCAAGGGTGCAATGACCGCGCAGAGACCGAGAATGAACAGGATATTGCCGATGTTGCTGCCCACCACGTTGCCAATCGCAATGTCAGGGCTGCCAGCATAAGCCGCGCCCACGGACACGACCAATTCCGGCATTGACGTGCCAAATCCGATGATGACCAAGCCCGTTAGCAGCGGCGACACGCCCAGGCGCTTGGCCACAGCCATCGCCCCGCGAATCAGCAATTCACCGCCACCGGCAAGGCAAGCAATGCCTGCCAGGACAAGTCCAACATCCAGCAGCAAGGCATCCAGGACGCCTGCGTCAGAACTTGGAGGTTACGCGCCGATGGCGCATCAAAGGGAGAGAAAGGGGGGAAGGGGTGCTCGCAAGGCGCTTGGCGGCCCGAGCGAGTCACCTCGGACGCAGGCAAGCCACTTTTCGAGCGCCTTACCTGACTCGCAGGTGCTGTGCACCCGCTCGGCGCCAGAGAAACCTCGCTGCGCTCGGCCCCTCTAACGCACCTTGTAGTACGTCGCGTTGAGCTTGCTCTCGTAGCGAGGGCGGTGCCGCTTGACGAGCCAGTACGTCAGGAACGTCGCGATGAGCATCTGGTGGGCCGTGATGATGCCCAGCCAGTTGATCAGTTCACTTGGGCTTGGCGTGATACCACCTTCGAAGAGCCAGTGCATGCTGCCCTTGAAGGGACCGATCTCGTAGGCAAAGATGACGTCCGCGATGCCGACGATGCTCATCCAGAGGACGAACCAGATGCCGAAGATGCCCATGGCGGCGTTCATCGGGCTTTCCACGGGGCGCCGCGCCTTGAGGCCGCCGGCCACAAAGGGCAGCAGACCGATCGCGATGACCGGGACGCCGGTCAGGAGGGTGCCCAGGAACACTTGGTCGATGATTGTGGTGCCGCCGATGACGATGGGCCACTTCGCCAGGAAGATGGGGCCCAGGGACCACAGGAGGTACCAGTCGGGCTTGATGAACGTCGGCGGGTTGGCCAGGTCAGCATTGCCGTGCAGCGGAGGCGCGGCGATGGCGATCATCATGAAGATGGTCCCCATGGTGAAGCTGACCAAGGCGCTGTCGCGGATCAGTTCGGCGCCGAAGCTGAGGCCTTCGACGGCCTTTTGCTTCTTGGGCGGGCCGCGTTCGGCTTCCAGCTTGTCCTTGGCTTCGACGTACAGGTTGGTGAGTTCACTGAGTTTCATGATTCACCTCTGATCAGTGCGGCTCCGCCATGCCTTGCAGCCATACGATGAACATGTGCAGCACCATCAATCCGAAGAGGACGAAGGGCAGCACCCAGACGTGAATGACGTACATACGCGGGATGAGACCGGCGTTGATGTCACTGCCACTGAAGACGAGCTTGCCAAGGAATTCTCCGAGGTACGGCACACTGTTGGCCATATTCTGTCCGATGGTGGCGGCTGCGATGGCCAGTTGGTCGGCCGGGAGCAGGTAGCCACTGTAGGCGAAGAAGAACGTGAGGCCGAGCAGGGCGACACCGAGAACCCAGTTGAGTTCGCGGGGCTTGCGGTAGGCGCCGACGAAGTAGACACGCAGCATGTGGAGGAACACACACGCCGTCATCAAGTGGGCCCCCCAGTGGTGCACACCGCGTAGGATGTACCCGAGGGTCACGTCGTTCATGATGAACTCGACCGAGTCACGCGCCGTGAACACTTCTTGCGGTTCGTAGTGCGGCACGTAGTAGATGGCCAGAATCACACCACTGATGGTGAGAATCAGGAAGGCCACGAAGGCGAGGCCACCGAGACAGTAGAGCGGGTACCAGTACCAGATGGTGCGCAACTTGTAGCGCTCGGTGTGGCTGCGCGGCAACTGGCGGTTGATGCTCAGGCTGGCGCGCTTGGCCGCATCAATGTGGTTGCGGATGCGGATGCTGTCGTCCAGGTAGGCGAGCATCATCAGGTAGAGGCGAGCGAAGAGGCCCAGCTTCTTGTCCTTGGCAAGCTGCTCGTAGGCGCGCTTGCCTTGCTTGTGTGCGCGATCGCTCATAGAGACCACCCCGGAGCGCGAGCCCCGTACGTGTTGAGGTTGAATGCGTTGCCTTCGGCATCCACGGCCGGGTAGAGACCGAGGCCGTTGGCTTCCTGGGGCCCAGCTTGCACGTGCTTGACTTCGCCGTGGATGACGTCGCTAAAGGAGGCGCCGGTGGCGTCGTCGCTCCAGGCCTTGACGTCGAATTCAATGACGTTCAGCGGCGAGGGCGGCGGGGTGCCGGGCACGTTGTTGGCCAGGTCGTGGATGTCGTACTGGCCCTGGTGGCAGGGACACAGGATGCGACCGTCGTTGAAGCCATCCTCGTTGTAGTCGGGCTTGTCGTCGCTGGCCTTCAGTTTGGGATCCCAGCCGACGGTGCACCCCAGGTGCTTGCACTTGCCGTCGTAGACCATGATGACGTGGTCCGGTTCGGTGGGGTGCTGCACGGCGAATTGCGCGGTGTTGTAGCCGCGGAAGTCGCTGCTGCCTTGCAGGGTGCCCTTCTTGACCTTGTAGACGACGGCGGGCAGGAAGTTCCATTCTGCGGTGACGACGACGGGGGCTTCCCCGTCCAAGTCGGCCAGCGTGATGGGAATCTTGGCGTTGGTCACCGGGTCGCGGGTGATGACCGGTCCGGGCCCCGCGCCGCCCAGCGCGTCGGGGGCGACGGCAGGCAGCAATTGGCTCAGGGCGCCGGGAATGATGGCGCCGGCTGCGGCCAGGCGGACCGTGTTGCGAATGAATTCGCGGCGGCTCAGCAAGCTGGGGCCGTTGTCGCGGACCGTGTTGCGGCCGGTGTCGACGTCTTCGAACGTGCGGTCTTCTGCATCAGCCATGGAGTTGCACCCCCTCGTCCTCCCACTTGCGGAAGCGGCGCTTGGCAATGGTCACGTGGTCCATGAAGTAGCGCTGGTAGAGGAAAATGATGAAGCTCAGGCAGTAGAAGGCGCCGGCCAGCCAGAAGCTGAGAATCTGTTGCTCGGACTTCAGGATGTTACCAAAGGGCGCCTCGCTGATGGCGGGGTCGACTTCGGTGGCACTGTTGGCCCCTTGGACGACGCCTGCGATCAGCAGGAACATGAAGACGAACTCCAGAGCCGTCAAGCCAAGAATCAGTAGGCCGATGAATGCCGGGCGCTCCGCCTCCGTGTGTCGGATGACGTCCCCGGGCGTCTTGTTGGTGGGGATTTCCAGGCCCATTTAGCGGTCCTTCTGGTCAGTGTTGTGGGGGCTGACGTACTTGAGGTACACGAAGCCGAAGAGGATCAGGACCGCCGTCATGGCCAAGGCGATGAGGCCGAGCCAGTATTGGGGCAGACTGACACCGTAGTGGGCTTCATGTTCCGGTTCCGCGGCGCCGGGGGCGATGCCGCTGGCGTCGAAGAGGAAGAAGCCGTCGCGGTGGACTTGGTCGTCTTCATCAGGAGCGGCGTCGCCGTCGACGTCGTTGACCCAGATGTCGAAGATGGCCGGGCCTTCGTCTTCGGCCGGGCTGGTCCAGGTGACGGTCCACTCGGTGCGACTGGCGTCCACGTGGGTGGCTTCCAGGCCGTCGTCGGTGGTCTGGGAGACGCCTTCGACGCCTTCGAAGGCACCGATGGAGGCGCGGATGTTGAAGCCGGCATGGTTGTCCAGGCCGGGTTCGTTTTGCTCATCGAGCGTGATGGTGATGGTGTAGGCCGTCTCGTGGGCGTAGATCATGCCGCCAGGGACGTTGCCGTCAGCGTCGGCGATGGTGTAGGTGACGACGTCAGGCCCGTCGGGGGCGTAACTGTGGTCACCGTGGCACACGGTACAGCCTTCGTCGGCCCAGTGGGGGTCCGAAACGGTGTCCTTGCTGGCACCGCTGGACAGACCAATGGCCGTCGGGGCATAGACAAGAAGGAGCGCCGCTGCGATGACCAGGATGGGGGTGGCCTTTTGCAGCGACCGCTGGCTGGGACGCTTCACATTCGCGGCCAGAAGGGGGACCGATATAAGCGGCGCGGCGGCGCGGATGTCGCAGCCTTGACCGGTTCAGGAGCAGCGCTTATGAAACGCGTCCAAGTCGCAGCGACCATGGCTGAATCTCAGCGCAAGAACGAATCGGCTGCTGTGGTGTCCAATGAGGACGCCCAGGCGGCCCACGACCGCAACACCTTGCTGTTCTTCCTGTTCGCCGGCATTGCCGTCGTGGCAGGCATGTTCTGGATCGCCGGATTCCTTTCTGGTGGCAATGGTGGCAATGCACTCAACCCGCCGCTGTACGTGATGGCCGTGTGCGGTGCCATTGGCGCGGTGTTCTACTTCCTGACGCGCAAGACCGCGTAAGCGGATTGGCTTCCTTTTTCTCTTCTTTCTTGATGTGACGCGGATGTTGTGAGGGTTCCAGCGTCAGCCAGTTCACGCCGTCCGTGAACAGAATCAAAGGGGAAAGGCGAGGAGGGGACGGAAAGGGAAGAGGGAGGCTCGTGGCCTTATTCGAACCGGAAGGCGCGGCCAAACAGTTCGATGAGGTTGCGCCAGTTGGCGCTGGTGCCACCATCTTCGCCAGCCAGGTACCAGAAGTCGAAGTCGCCGTCCGGGTTGACGCCCCACAGGCCACCGAAGATGAAGGTGACCAAGATGAGGACAGGCGCGATGGTGCGCATCATCCAGACGACATAGATGCCGATGCGGCTCTTGAGGCCGGCATCCAACTCCTTGGCGACGCCCTTGGCACTCCATCCAGCAAAGAACGTGGTCAAGGCGACACCGACGACGACGAAGACGTTGACCGCGATTTGGTCAAAGAGATCGAGCCAGTTGCCGTTGATGCTGCTCAGGACACCAAAGGTGTAGGTGACCATGCCCATCAGGAGAGCGGCCTTCCAGCGAGCCATGCCACGGTTGTCCACGAGGACACTGACCGGCACTTCCAGCAGGCTGATGGCGCTACTGAGGGCCGCAAAGAAGAGGCCCAGGAAGAACACGCTGCCCACGATGCGGCCGATGACGTCGCCCATGGAGACGAAGGCATTGGGCAGGGCGCGGAAGGCGGTGCCAAAGCTGCCGGAGTCCAGTTGGGCTTGCGTGGTGGGGTCCGCGAGCAGGCCAGTGAAGGCCAGCACGGGGAAAATCATCATCGCGGCCAGCAGCGCGACGCCGCTGTCGGCAAACGCGATGGTGGTGCCGTCCTTGGTGACGCTTTGCTTCTTCTCCATGTAGCTGGCGTAGGTCAGCATGGCACCTTGGCCGAGGCTGAGGCTGAAGAACACCTGCCCAATGGCGTTGGAGACATTGTTGACGCTGAGCTCGGAGAAGTCAGGGTCGAAGATTTCCCGGTAGCCGGCACCCATGCCCGGTTGGAACAAGGCGTAGATGACGATGCCCACGATGATCGTGAACAGGGCCGGCATCATGATGACCGTCGCCTTCTCGATGCCGCCACTGATGCCGCGGCTGACAATGTAGATGGTCACGGCGGTGACGACGAAGTTCCAGAAGATGGTCCAGGGACCGGTGGCGACGCTGTCAAAGAGGCCGCTGGGGTCGTCGAACCAGCCGTCGCGCAGGCTCTCGAAGAAGAAACGCAGCGCCCAACCGGCGATGACGGTGTAGAAGAACAGCACGAAGACCGCCGCCAGGACACCGAAGACACCGAGGATGGCCCACTTGCTGCGGGGGTCGCCGGCGGCCTTGCGGAAGGCATTGACGGGGCTGGAGTTGGTGATCTTGCCGAGGCTCATCTCACCGAGGATGGCCGGCAGACCGACCAGCAACAGGAGACCGAGGTAGACGAAGAGGAACGCCGCGCCACCTTGGTCCGCCATTTCACGGGGGAAGCGGACGAGGTTGCCCAGACCGACCGCCGAACCCACGGCGGCCATGATGAACCCGAAGCGGCTGTTCCACTGGCCGCGTGCAGCCATTTAGGCGCCGCCCTGGATGTCCGTGACGACCACTTGGTGCATGTAGTAGCTCTCCGTGATCGCGGCGGCTGCGGCGTAACTGTACGTGGCGCCGTTGGGCACGTTGGTGAAGGGGTCCGCGGGGTTCGTGACGCTCACGTCGATGGTGTAGCCGTCGGCCCAGGTGTTGCTGGCGTCCAGGTCGTCGACGTCGTCGACGGTGGTGTCCGCGGGGACGGTGCCAAAGTCGAGGTCAAAGGAGAACACGACATCCACGCCGCCGCCACCGTTGGCTGCGTTGTTGATCGTCATGGTCTGGGTCTGCGCCGGCAGGACGTTGCCCGCGGGGTCCGTGACCGTCACGCGAACGGTGGCCCCGCCTTGGGGCGCCACGGCATTGCCTTCGAAGCTGACCGTGACATCCATGGCCGCAGCCGTGGCGTTTTCGCCAGCCGGCGCCGTCAGAGTGCCAGCGGAGGCAAAGGCCGTGCTTTGGGGGACGTTGATGGTCCGTTCATCAAGCGGGAAGGTGATGTCTTGCGCGCCGGTGAGGTCCTCTTCGTAGAGGACGCCGAGGGTGGTGGCAACGAGGGCCACGACACCGACGCCCGCAATGATCCAGTCGATCTTCTCCATGGGGCTTCAGCCGCCGACGAGGAAGCGGCCTCTTAAGGCAAGCGGCGAACCGGTTGATGCCAAGGAGTCGAATCGCCTTTGAACGGCGCGTGGGCTGGCGCTCCGTGGCCGTTCCGTACATCCCGGCAAGTCGCAGCCTACCGGAGCTGACCGTCAAAGGTGTCATTCTGGGCATCGTCCTCTCCATGGTGCTGGGTGCCGCCAATGCGTACCTCGGCCTCCGGGTGGGCTTGACCGTCAGTGCCAGCATTCCGGCAGCCGTCATGTCGATGGCCATTTTGCGGGCATTTCGCAACCACAACATCCTGGAAAACAACGCCGTGCAGACAGGCGCCAGTGCCGGTGAATCCTTGGCTGCGGGCGTCATTTTCACGATTCCTGCCTTGATCATCTTGGACGCCTGGACCGAAGTCCGCTACCTGGAAACGACGATCATTGCTCTGATTGGCGGCATGCTGGGCGTGCTGTTCACGGTCCCGTTGCGCAAGGCCCTGATCGTCGAAGCGGAACTGCGTTTCCCGGAAGGTGTAGCCACCAGCGAGGTGCTCAAGACGGGCGAAGGCGACAATCCGGAGAAGACCGGTGTCATCGCCCTGGCCATCGGCGCCTCCGTCGGCCTCGTGTACAAATTCTTGCAGTCCGGCACGAAGATGTGGACAGACACGGCGCTGTTCGCCCGCCGGTTCCGGGACAACGGCGTCTTTGGCTTTGGCAGCGACCTCAGCCCGGCTCTGCTGGGTGTCGGCTACATCGTCGGCCTGCAAATCGCGGTGCTGGTGTTCCTAGGCGGCGTCATCGGATGGGTCATCGGCATTCCCCTCCTGAGCCTCCTGGCCGATGGAACGGTCATCGAAGGCACCGATTGGAGTACCCTGAGCGCCGAGGACGCCGCCGGCTTCCTGTGGTCCAAGCAAATCCGATACATGGGTGTGGGCGCGATGCTCGTGGGCGGCGTGTGGAGCCTCCTGCAATTGCGCAAACCCTTGGGACAAGCACTCACGCAAGGCCTGGCCGCCGCCCGCCGCGAGGACGACGGCGCCAAAGTGCTGCGCACGGAACGAGAATTGAGCCTGCGCGGCACATTCCTTGGCGTCCTAGGCATGGTCATCCCGATTTTCCTCCTGTACTGGGCCATCACGTGGGAACTCGGCCCCTTCTACAGCCTCAGCGTCGCCTTGACGATGGCCCTCCTGATGGTCATCACCGGCTTCTTCTTCAGCGCCGTGGGCGCCTACATGGCCGGTGTCGTCGGCAGTAGCAACAATCCGATTTCCGGCGTCACGATTCTGACCGTCCTGGCCGCCGCCTACAGCCTGCGATTCCTTGGCGTCGAAACCCCGCTCGGCCCTGAAGCAACGATTCTCGTGGCCGGGGTCATCGCGGCAGCCGCCGCCATCGCCAGCGACAACATGCAGGATCTGAAGGCCGGCAACATCCTCGGCTCGACGCCCAAGAAGCAGCAAATCATGCAAATCGTCGGCGTCACAGCCCTGGCCCTCGTCATTGCGCCCGTGCTGGATGTCCTGAACCGCGCAAACGGCGGCTTTGGCTCCGAAGAACTCGCCGCGCCCCAAGCGGGCCTCATGGCCGCCGTCGCGACGTTCGTTTTCGAAGGCGGCCTCCCCGGGGCCATGATTGGCATCGGTGCCGCCATCGCCGTCGGCCTCATCCTTCTCGACGCGACCCTCAAGCGTAGCGGCGCCCGCTTCCGAACGCCCGTGATGCCCGTAGCCGTGGGCATCTACTTGCCCGTGGGCCTGAGCGTCCCGATTTTCCTTGGCGGCCTCATCGCCTGGGCGACCGGACGCCGATTTGACTTGTGGCGCAAGGACCCCAAAACGAACAAGACCAGCACCTGGTGGGAAGAAGCCAAGGCCCAAGGCAACCGGGCAGGCACCCTGTTTGCCAGTGGCCTCATCGCCGGGGAAGCCCTCGTTGGCATCCTCATCGCCGTGCTCCTAGTGACGATCGGCGTCGAAGTCGCCCCAGGCGTGTTCGAATTGCCCTTCAGCGTGGGCCTCGATGACCTAACCTGGCCAGGCCTGCTCCTGTTTGGCTACATCGCCCTGCTGCTCACCTACCTCGCCCTGCGCCCGGGCTTCAAGCGCTCGTGATGGACATCGCCCAACAGCGGCCGATTCGCCTCGTCGAAGGCACGGAAGAAGGCGGCCTCGTCGTCCTGCGAAAGCAGAAGATGGGGCGCTTCGGCACGGGGCTGCTGCGCTTGTTTCGCATCGATCCCGAGATGACGATTCGTCTCGACGCCGTCGGCTCCGATGTCTGGCGACTCATGGACGGCCGCACATGCGCCGAGATGCTGGACACCTTGCAGGAGCGGCACCCGGACGCAACGGACCTGCCGGCGCGCCTGGGTCGATACGTCGGCGCCTTGGTGGGCTACGAGCTCGTGTCGATTCAGCAGGGCTGACGGTACCAGAAGGTGACCTGGGACTTCCAGCCGCCTTGGCTGGGCGTGTCATCGTCGTTGTCCGCATCGGCGTGGAAAATGTACTCGATGTAGAGGCTGGACGGGTTGACGTCGCCGCTGGCTGGCGCCAATTCGATGCGGTACGTCTCGTCTTGCCAGGTGTTGTCAGCATTGGGCCGGATTTCGACCACGGAGCTGTACTGGGCCGCCGACTTCGTCAGGTCACGAAACAGCAAGGGCGCGCCACGGTCTGCCTCGGTGTGGTTGGCGGCGTTGGTGTCCAAATCAGTGCGGTAGGCCCGGATGGAGTAGTAGCCATCGACGGCGTACTTGGTCAACTGACCTTCGCCATCCGTGGCAGGCAAGGCGAATTGGATGAAGTCCAACGTCATGCCGTTCAGTTCGTACTTGCCCGTGGGAGGGTGGTGGACGAAGCTGCCTTCCAAGTGGAATTCCTTCAGTTGGCCGTCTTGGTCACTGATGTAGCGACCACTGGCGACCTGTGCGCCTGGAGCCCCCGGACCTTGGATCCACGTGGGGCAGGTCGCTTCGAAAGGCTCCGTTTCGGGAGTCCCCAAGGTGCAACCCGCCAGGGAAACGGCAAGCAGACTCAGCACAATCAGACGCATGCGGTTTCATGCGTCGCTGGCGTTCTTGGTGCTTTTGGTCACGTCCCGCACACGCGGAACCACGGCTGGACACGCAAATCGACCACGCCGTTGCCTTCGAGTTCCATGGTGAGCGGGCTCGGCGCCGGGGTGCTGCCGTGGTCTGCGGGACTCAGGAACAATTGCACCTCGGCGTCGCCGTCCAAGCGGAGGCTCGGCTGGAATGCGCCGTCGCCGTGGACTTGCAATTGGCGCTCGCCAGCAAAGAAGCGCAGCACAATCGGGGCATCGCTGGTGGCTTCAACGACGTAGAGGTCCAGTGGGCGGCCATCCATTTGCGTCACGTTGCCGTCCAGCGTCGTCCGGTTGCTGCCATCGACCTCGACCGTTTCCACCCAGGTCTGGCCACCATGGATCCATTGCGGGCAGACGCCCCATGCAGGATCGGGCATGTCTGCTTCTTCCGGTGCCGTACAGCCAGCAAGGGCCAGGAGCACCATGGAACCCATGACGAGCAGGATGCGCATGAGCGACCCAGCCAGACCCCCGTCAAAAGGCCCATGCAAGCGGCGAACATCCAACAAACGTCCCACACTCCTTCTTATGTCTCCAGCATCGCCCCTCCTATGCGCTGGAGCGTGTTGGTGGTGGCGATGCTCGCCTTCGCCGGATGTGTTGAAGAAGAACCGGGCGAACCGGAGACCGAACAAACGGATGCCCCGGAGACAAGCACGGCGACGAGCCAGCCAAGCAGCTCCAGTGCGCCGACCCCCAGTGCTGCGCCCAAGGGCTGTGACCCGACCGTGACGAAAGCAGGCGATCAATACGTCGCCCGCTGCGCCCTCCAATACCATCTGGATTACACGGGTGCCAAGGACGCCGGCTTCGAAACTGGCAACGGCGACGTGAGCTTTGGCAACGGCCCCGGCCGCGCCGATGTGAGCCTGTGGGGCCGCGGCGACACCGAAAGCGAAGCGCTGGAGCGCCTCTCGGAGCTGACCGTCACCGCGACGGCGACGCACATCGAAGTGACCGCCGAGGACGGCTGGACCCAGCAAGGCGCCGACATCGCGGCGTCGACGCAATCCGCGGTTGGCGAAGTTGCCATCCGCACCGGCAACGGCGAGATCAACGTGGACGTCACCAGCACCAGCCAGACCCTGGAAACCGGCAACGGCGACGTGGAAACCTCGAGCGCCATCGGCGACTTGGCCATCATGACGGGCAACGGCGACATCACCGTGGACGGCGACGTGGGCGACATGAGCCTCAGTTCCGGCAACGGGGAAATCGATGCGGACGTCGTGCCCGTGGCCAGCGCAGGTTGGAGCCTCGAGACCGGCAACCAAGAGATTTTGCTGCGCATCAAGGAAGACACGACGCGCGGCTACGACATCACTGCCATGACGGGCAACGGCGAGATTACGTTCGAGACCCAGGAGACCGCGCCTGGTGGCCAAGCAGGCTACGGCATGGCCAGCGAGAAGACGACGGGTTACGAGACGCGGGCCATCCAAGTCGATGTGGACCTCTTCACCGGCAACGGCGACATCGACGTGCGCAGTTCCAGTGCGCAGTCGGCCGCCTTGTAGGCCCCGCTACCCCTTTCACCCCCTCCTCCGCGCGCCACCCACGCCGACACGGCGCTTTGCGCCGCGGCGTCCGCTCACTTCGTTCGCTCGCACGGCCCCTTCAGGGCCTCGGTGCGCCCGTCACGCCTTTCAGGCGTGCCAGGGTCGCACCGTCGATGATCGACCGCGGTGCCATGCAGGACGCAGTGGAACAGTACGACCCCAAGAAGCTGGAGCTGGCCTGCGTCGCAAGCCACAGCGGATTGGACGTCTATGATGGCGCCACCGATGAGGGCATGCCCAACATCGCAATCGCCCAGGAAGGCCGCAGCGCCGTCTACGACCGGTTCTTCAAGAAGACCGCCAGCGGCCGCGGCGCCGTGGACGAATGCTGGACGTACCCGAAGTACAACCACGTCATGGCCGAATCCGAGCAGCAGAAGCTGCGCGACCGCAACGTGGTCTGGGTCCCCAACCGCGCGTGGACCTCCTACTGCAGCATCGACGCCTGCGAAGACGACTTCGCGGTCCCGATGATTGGCAGCCGCAACCTCTTGCGCTCCGAAGAACGTGAGGAGCAGCAGGACTACTACTGGCTCTTGGAGAAGGCCGGCATGCCCTTCCCCAAGAAATCGACCACTACAACGACATCGACCAACTGTCGATTGTCAAGCTGCACCACTCCCAGAAGCCCCTCGAACGGGGCTTCTTCACCTGCGCCAGCACCGAGGAATTCCACGAAAAGGCGCAGAAGCTGATCAAGGCCGGCGTCATTGACGAGCCCGCCCTGGAAACGGCGCGCATCGAGGAATACATCATCGGCCCGGTGTTCAACTTCAACTTCTTCTACAGCCCCGTCAACAAGGCCAACGGCGAGGAACCCCTCGAACTGCTGGGCATTGACTGGCGCTTCGAGAGCAGCCTGGACGGCCACGTGCGCATCCCGGCCCCGCAGCAAATGACCCTCCCGGACCACCAGATGATTCCGGAGATGACCGTCGTCGGCCACAACACCGCCACCGTCCGCGAATCGCTGCTCGGGAAGGTGTTCGACCTGGGCGAACAATGGGTCAAGGCCGCCGAGGACCACTACAACCCCGGCATCATCGGTCCCTTCTGCCTCCAGACCTGCGTGGACAAGGACATGAACTTCTTCATCTACGACGTCGCACCCCGCATCGGCGGCGGCACCAACGTCCACGTCGGCATGGGGCACCCGTATGGGAATGCGCTTTGGCGGACCCAGATGAGCACCGGCCGCCGTGTTGCGCGGGAAGTCAAGATGGCAGGCGAGCAGGGATTGCTGCGTGAGATTGTGACGTAAGGTCAATCGTGCAACGCTGGCAAGCTCTCATTCGTGCCCCACCCAAGTCGGTGTTCCAGTTTCTCTACGACGTGACGCTTCTGGAGGACTACTCCAATTGGAAGGTCACGCTGTTGGACGATGCCGTTGGCGAGGGTTTCCGTTGGCGTGAATCCCGTTTCCTGGCGAAGCGAACCTGGACCATGACGGCATTCGATCGGCGGGCCTTGACCTTCACGGCGACGTGCGGGGATTTGTCCCTGACTATGGCGGCCAAGAAGGGAGGCCCGGGCTCCTGCAATGTACAGATGCGCGTCGAAGGCCCCGATGCGGCCGTGGCGCGGTTTGCCAAGACCGACGGCGACCGCTTGGAGCGGTTGGCAGCCCTGCTGAACGCTTCGTAGCACCGAGCCGAACAGCCAAATCCTCGCACGCCCACGGAGATCCATGGTCCGCGTGGACGTTTGGTCCGACATCGTTTGCCCCTGGTGCTACTTGGGACATGCGCATTTGCAGGCAGCGGCCACAGCAACCGGTATTCCCGTCGAGCTGCACTTTCACGCCTACCAACTGGCCCCCGAGCTACAAGAAAGCCGCCCCGCCCACGAGCACGTCGTTGCCAAGTACGGCGACCGTGCCATGGTGGATGGCATGCGGGCGCGTTTGCTGGAAGCTGGCGCCGCAGTGGGCATCCGGTTTGATTTCGACGCGGCCATTGCGGCCAACACGTTCGACGCGCACCGTGTGCATCAAGCCGCCAGCGAGGCCGGCATCGGCGGCGCGGTCATGGGGCAATTCCTGGTGGCGATGCACGAACAAGGCGCCGACATGAGCGACCATCCCACGTTGGTACGCTTGGCATCGGAGGCGGGTATGGACGCGGCTGCGGTCGAGGCGGTTTTGGCATCCGATACGGCCACGGACGCTGTGCTCGCGGACCTCGCTGCGGCGCACCGTATGGGCATCTCGGGCGTGCCGTTTTGGGTGTTCAATCAACAATTTGCCCTCTCCGGGGCGCAACCAGTTGCTGTCTTCGAGGAAGCGCTTCGCAAGGCAAGTGACGCGGACTCGTGACCTTGCCCTGGCGTCGTTGCGACGTTAGGGGCCTCGAATGCGCACGGCGACCTTTCCCACCGTCCGCCCTTCACCCATGCGCACCAAGGCGTCCGAAACCTCCGGGAGTGTGAGGGTCGCCGTTCGCGGCACGTGGATGGTGCCGTCGGCGGCCCAGGACACAAGTTGCGCCAAGTCGTCGCCGTTGGCTTTGGCGATGCCATTGACGAGTCGCTTGCCGTAGCGTAGCTTTGCCGTCGTCATGGAAGGCAACATCAGCTTCATGGAGCCCCCGATGAACAGGTAGCGGCCATCCGGAGCCACGTGCTGCATAACATCCTTGAACGGCCGATACGCAGCAGCGTCGAAGAAGACGTCAAACTGCCCGTCCAAGCCTCGCTCATCATACGCCCAGATCTCATCGACGCCGAGGCCGCGCACGAAGGGCACATTCTTGGCACTGCAAACCGCCGTGACGTCGGCGCCCAAGGCACGGGCCACTTGGACGGCGAAGCTCCCCACGCCGCCGGACGCCCCATTGACGAGGACCCGTTTGCCTTCCTGGAGCTGACCCCAGTCGCGCAGCCCTTGCAACGCCGTCAAACCGGCGACTGGCAGGCAGGCGGCATCCTCGAAGCGCATGCCATCCGGAATCGGCGCCATGTGTGTGTCTGGAACGCTTCCAACTTCGCAGTGCCCCGCGTAGCTCGTGCTGCCTGCTTCGGCGCAGACTCGCTGCCCCGCCCATCGTCCGTCTCTCGGAATCCCGGCGACGTCGGCGCCGATGACGGGGATCTTGAACAGGCGCATGATCCAAGGTTGTCCAGCCATCGCGTGCCAATCGGCCTTGTTGAGACTCGTGGCATGAATGTCCATGACGTCCTTGGAGGGTTCCGGAATGTCACGCAGCACGGGACGGCCGTGGCCCGCCTTCACGATCGCTTGCACGGCCACACCAACCCAGGCAACTACAAGCACCCTCCGGACCAATCGTTCATCAGGCCCAGGTCATTCCCAGCCGCATGCAGATGGCCCTCTCGACGCCCATTGCCGCCACGCCGACCAAGGTCTGGAACATCATCACGGACATTGAGAACGCCACGGACCGCATTCAAGGCATCCTGGCCATCGAAATGCTGGAAAAGCCGAAGACCGGCGTCGTCGGCCTCAAGTGGAAAGAAACCCGCAAATTCGCGGGCAAAGAAGCCCATGAAATCATGTGGATCACGGAAGCCAAGAAGCCGAAATTCTACGTCACCCGCGCCGAAAACCACGGCGCCATCTACACGTCCCGCATGGACATCGAGAAGACCGACGACGGCTGCATTTTGACCATGGGATTCCACGGCGAAACCGTCACCCTGGGCGCCAAAATCATGTGGGCGCTCACCGGCTGGATGGCCAAAGGGCCGATGAGGAAGGCCATCACCCAGGACCTGGCCGACATCAAGGCGGCTGCTGAAGCCTGATGCGCCTGGCGCCGGCATTCCACGTCGCCAATACGTTCTGGATTGTGTTCTTCGCCACCGGAGCGCCCACGGATTACTGGCGCGAGACGCCCGTTTGGTTTCGCGTGCTGGCGACCGATGTGGCCCCAGCCATCGCCCTGGCATGGGCGGGAGCCGGCTTGGCGCGCGGGGTGCGGGCTGGACCGTGGCGATCGGCGCTCTGGGTCGCCTTCGTGTTCAGTGTGCCATACCTCGTCTACGACGCCCTCTATTTCCGTGGCTACGCCGGCGAGGATTGGACCTATCTTCGAACGTGGTGGCACTTGCCCCTGTTTTCCGCACTTCCTTGGCTTGCCACGCCTTATTGGGCGGCCAAACTTCGGGAGGCCGCATGAGCCGCATCTTCGACATGTCGTTTGCAAGCGTCTACCCCTACTACGTCGAAAAGGCGCTCAAGAAGGACAAGACGAAGGCGCAAGTGGACGAGTTGATTGCATGGCTGACCGGCTACGACGCCGCCGGGCTGCAAGCGTGCCTAGATGATGAGCGGACCTTTCGGGAGTTCTTTGCCAAGGCGCCGCAAATGAATCCCAATTGCCATCTCATCAAGGGCGTCGTGTGTGGCCACCGCGTCGAGGACATTGAAGATCCACTGATGCAACAGATTCGTTGGCTCGACAAACTCATCGATGAATTGGCTCGAGGCAAGAAGTTCGAGAACATCAAGCGCGCATGAGCACCCGCGACAAGTTGCTGGACGCCGAAGCCCTGGCCGCCCAGTTGTTCGAGCGCATCGAACAGCTCGAATTGATTCGACCAGGTCGTTTGGAATCGGAGATCAACGACGAGATTCACGCACTTGCGCGCAACGAGTTCGGCACGACGATCCATTGGCACAAACGCATCGTGCGTGCCGGCGCCAACACCTTGTGCCCCTACGACGACAATCCCCCGGACCTGCGCGTGCAAGAGGACGACATTGTGTTCGTCGATTTGGGGCCGGTGTTCGCTGATTGGGAAGCGGACTTCGGACGCACCCACGTGCTTGGGGATGACCCGGAGAAGCATCGACTTGTGGCCGACGTCGCTGCGTGTTGGCAACTGGGCAAAGAGCACGTCGAAGCCAACCTAGAGTTGACCGCCAGCCAATTGTTTGACCACATGGAACAGCTTGCGGTCGAGCGCGGCTGGACCTTGGGGCAATGGCACAGCGGCCACCTCATCGGCCACTTTCCCCATGACCGGCCGCCGGAGAAAGTGCACAATTTCGTCATGCCGGGAAATGACCGGGCGCTGGCGGGCCAACACTGGATTTTGGAAGTCCA
>JBMZJT010000002.1:28663-85870 GCA_049617695.1 Thermoplasmatota archaeon
ACGTGACCGGCAAATTGGGGCGTTCTACGAGCAATTGCTGATGTGACGCCCCCAAGGTCAAGACTATTTGGACCAAGGCATGGCATCTCCATGGCCTTGCAAGTCGGCGACACGCTCCCCTCCGGCATCACCCTCCCCGACGCAGACGGCAACCCTGTCTCCCTGGACGACTTTCGCGGCAAGCCCCTCGTGCTGTACTTCTACCCGAAGGACGACACGCCGGGCTGCACGACGCAGGCGTGCACGTTTCGTGACTTGTACGAGGATTTCCTGGACGCTGGCGCCGTCGTCGTCGGCGTAAGTCACGATTCCGGCAAGGCGCACGCGGCGTTTGCCCAGAAGCACAACCTGCCCTTCCCGTTGCTGTCGGACAAGGGGGGCAAATTGCGCAAGCAACTCGGTGTCCCGCGCAACCTGGTCTTCATTCCGGGCCGCGTGACCTACGTCATGGATGGCGACGGCCGCGTCGTGCACATGTTCAATTCCTTGGGCGCGGCCGAGCAGCACGTGCATGAATCCTTGCAGGCGATTCGTGCCCTCGGCTGACCCGAAGCCCCAAATGTGAGGCCCAGTCGCCGGAACCGTGAGCCTCTTGGAACGCATCGCCGGCGACTGGACAGGCCTGCGACTGAACCTCTTCTCAGGCCTGACCGTTGCCTTGGCAATGGTGCCTGAAGCCATCGCGTTCAGCTTCGTCGCTGGCGTCGAGCCGCTAGTCGGTTTGTACGCGGCGTTCTTCATGGTGCTGTTGACGAGCATCTTCGGCGGCCGCCCCGGCATGATTTCCGGCGCAACCGGCGCGTTGGCGGTCGTGATGGTTGCCCTCGTGGCGGAGCATGGCGTCGAGTACCTGTTTGCCGCCGTGATCCTCATGGGCGCGCTGCAGCTCTTGTTTGGTGCCCTGCGCCTTGGCAAATTCATTCGCCTGGTGCCGCACCCCGTGATGCTTGGCTTCGTCAACGGTCTCGCCATCGTGATTCTGCTGAGCCAACTCGAGAGCTTCCACACCCATGACGGGTGGCTCCAGGGCAAGGCCCTGGCCATCATGATCGGGCTGACCGCCTTGGCCGTCGCCCTGATTGTCCTGCTGCCCAAGCTCAACAAGAACCTCCCCGCGCCGCTCCTCGCCATTGCCGGTGTGGCCGGTGTCGCGGCGGCCTTTGGCCTAGACGCGCGCACCGTGGCCGATCTGAGCAGCATCAGTGGCGGGTTCCCGATGCCCGGATTCCCCAAGGTGCCCTGGGACTTGGAGACCCTGCGCATCATCTTCCCGTACAGCTTGATCCTCGCCGCCGTCGGCCTCATTGAGACCCTGCTGACCTTGAATCTCATCGACGAGGTCACGGACACCGTCGGCAAGCCCAACAAGGAAAGCCTCGCCCAAGGCGGTGCCAACATCGTCACCGGCCTCTTTGGCGGCATGGGCGGCTGCGCCATGATTGGCCAATCCATGATCAACGTGGACAACGGCGGCACCCGCCGCCTCAGTGGCGTCGTCGCGGGCCTGGGCCTCATCGCAGGCATCTTGTTCTTGGGCGACTTCATCGGCGCCATCCCCCTGGCCGCCCTGGTCGGCTTGATGGTCGTCGTGTCCGTCAAGACCTTCGCCTGGGCCAGCTTGGGTCGCCTGCGCCGCGTGCCCAAGGAGGACGCATTCATCATCATCGCCGTGACCGTCGTGACCGTCTTCACCGACCTCGCGACGGCCGTCGTGCTCGGCGTCGCCATCGCCGGCTTGGTGTTTGCCTGGAAACATGCCAAGGAAATTCATGTCCAAACCCGCGACATGGACGGCGAGCGAACCTACGAAGTCCACGGCACCGTGTTCTTTGCCAGCGTCAAGCACTTCACCGAGGCCTTCACGCCCAAGGAAGACCCGGACCGCGTCGTCATCGAATTCCGCCACGCACGCGTGATGGACCACTCGGCCATCGAAGCCATCGAATCCTTGGTCGGTCGCTACGAAGCGCGCAACAAGACCGTCCTTCTGCGCCACCTGAGCGCCGATTGCCAAGCCCTACTCGACAAGGCCCGCAGCAAGGTCGAGATCGACCCCGAAGGCGACCCAACGTACCATCCTGCTGTGGACCATCTGGCCGACCGGTTGCCCAAGAACTAGGCGCACGTCGCGACGGCCCGGCGACTCCACATGACGGCGAAGATGCCGCTGCTGATGTTGCCCACGGCGATGCCGATGAACAAGCCGACCTGGCCCGCGATGGCCGCCCCGAGGGTTGCCATCAGGCCGACGGCAACGACGATGCGAAACACGTTGAGGACCACGGCATCGCGGGGTCGGCCGAGTCCATTGCTGGTGTTGGAGGCCAATTGCAGCATGCCGACGCCACCGTAGGTGATGGGCACGAGCCAGAGCATGAGCCGAATGGCCTGGGCCGTTGTCGGGTCATCGGTGAATCCTTGAGCAATCCATGGAGCGGCGGCCGCAATCACGAGCGCGGCAACGCCTGCCCAGATCGTCGCGAACCGGTTGGCATAGGCGCGACCTTCCGCAATTCGCGTGTGTTGCTGCGCGCCGAGGTTCTGGCCCATGAACGGCGTGATCACCGCACCCAGGGCACTGACGCCCAGGAGCGCCAGCCCTTCGATACGGCCGGCCACGCCGAGGGCGGCGACGGTTTCTGTGCTGATGCCCGCAGCCAATCGGGTGAGAACCGCAGTGGCCAGCGGCGCAAGCATCATGGTGAACGCGGCAGGCACGGCGATGTGCAGCGTGGCCTTCCAGTCTTGCCAGATTTTGTCGAATTGAATGCGGTGCAAGAGGCCGCGAGCACGAAAGACGAAGAACGCCGCGACAAAGGTCGTGAAGAACGCGATGACCGTGGCGATGGCCGCGCCGCGCAGGCCAAGTGCCGGGAAGGGCCCGATGCCGAAGATGAGCAGCGGATCGAGAATGAGGTTGGTCGTCGATGCGACAATCATGATGCGGGCGGGCGTTTTGGTGTCACCCACGGCGCGCAGGGCGGCGTTTCCGGTCATGGGAACGACGACGAATGCCATGCCGGCAAACCAGATGCCCATGTATTGCTGCACCAGCTCAAGGTGGATGCCGTCGGCGCCGAGGGTTCGAAAGAGCGGCTCCATGAATGCGAGTCCGGTCATGCTGATGGCCAGGACAATGACGACGGCGAGCAGAACGACGTGGGTCGCCATACGGCTGACCTTTTCGTGATCTTTCTGCCCGGCGGCGCGGGCGATGACGGCGCTTCCCCCCGCGCCGAGGCCAGCGCTGAGGCTCATGACGACGAAGACGACGGGGAACGTGAACGCCATCGCGGCCAGTTCGTCGGCGCCGAGTTGGCCCACGAAGAAGGTGTCGACGAGGTTGAAGAGGAGGAAGGCGAACATGGCACCCATCATGGGAATCGCCAGTCGTCGGAGGGTGGGGCCGACGGGGCCGGCGGTCATGTCGGTGGGAGCCATGGTTCGGGGCGTGCCTACGATGGATTGAGCCTTGCGGTTACCGACTCATGGGCATCCAGGAGGCGACCCAACCGTCGAAGCCTGCAGCATCCTTGGCGGGCCGCGTGATCCAAGCCATGGTGCCTGCAAGCGCACCAAGCAGGAGCGGGGCGATGGCGCCGAGGAAGTCGGCGTTGACGAGGTGCGTTGCAACGGCTCCGAGCATGGTTGCGACGAGGGCGGTGGCGCCATAGAACCGGGTGCGGGGCACCAGCACGGCGATGGCGGCCGCGATCTTGATGAGTCCGATGACAGGCAGCGCCCAGAGCGGGACGCCGAGTTCGCCGTTGAGCACCTCGTCCATGCCGCCGGTGAGGGTGCCGGCGCCGCTGGCCAGGAAGAGCAGGCCAAGCAAAATCGAGAGGGACCATGTGGCGATGCGTCGGGGTTTGGAGGATTCCATGGAAGTCACTACGCCTGTGGGAGTATTAGGGCCACCACTTCAGGGGCCGGTTGCCACTTCGACGCCGGGGAGTGGCCCTTTGATATAGGATGATGAGCAACTACGAACGGAGGAGTATGGGCGACGTACGCAGCCACCAAGGAGATTGTCAAAGCGGCGGCTGCCGCATGGATGCGTTGTTCGGACTGCTGAGCCGCGCCCACCTGTTGGACGTGCTCTACATCTTCAACCACACCGACGGCACCGTCCGGTTCAAGGACCTCGAAGCCAAACTGGACATCAGCCCCAACACGTTGACCAACCGACTCAAGGATCTCACCGAAGCCGGCTTCATCACCCGCACCGCCCACGCCACGATTCCCCCGCGCGTGGACTACGAGGCGACCCCGAAGGCACGCGAGCTGCGGCACGTGTTCATGGCCCTGCATGACTGGGCCCAGCGCCACGACCTCGAACCCGTGCCTTTGCCGACCCCATGAGGTAGCTTCAAGCCAACGAGCCAGGTGAACGGGCATGGCTTCCTTCACGGTGTCCCGCTTGTACGACGAACCCCGCAGCGACGTGTTTGCCGTGTTCAACGACATCGGCAACGTAGCGCAAATCAGCCCCGGCCTCGCCGGCAGCAAGCGCGAAAACAAGAAACCAGGCAAGGGTGCCGTGCGCTCCTGCGACTTTGGCAAAGGCCGCGGCATCAAGGAAGAAGTCACGGCCTGGAAGAAGGACGAGTTGATCCAGTTCAGCCAAGTTGAGGTCTGGGGCGTACCGATGAATCACATGGTCGCCGACTTCGTGTTCGAGGACATCGACGGCAAAACCCGCGTTAGCGCCACCATGGACTACGACATGAAGATGGGTTGGCTGATGAATCCCATCATGAAAGGCCAGCTCCGCAAGGGCTTCGTCCAAATGCTGGACGGCGCCGCCACGAAATTGTGAACCCCCTCGACAGCGCCCGAGAATTCGGCGCGTTCGCACTCTTCATCGGCATCATCGGCGGCGTGATGTGGCATCCGATCGCATCCGCCTGGCCCAGCGCTACGGCGGGCAAGCCTGAAGCGACAGCCCCGCGTCGCGCAGCCCATGGACTTCGACGAATTCCCCCGGGCCGCCTGCCACGAAGACGAATTGCAGATGATGATCGAGCAATGGGAAGCCAAACACAGCACGCCCGTCGGCCCCGAAGAGTTGCGTGAATTTGCGGCGGCCGTCCACTTCGACCACGAAGATTGCGACTGCCACTGCTGCATGAGCGCTTGATGGCAACCATCTACTACACGGCCAGTAGCCTCGACGGATTCCTCGCCACGCCGGACGACGATGTCTCCTGGCTCGACGAACACGGTGACCACGAAGACACCTACACGCCCTTCATCGACAGCGTCGGCGCAATCTGCATGGGATCGGCCACGTACGCCTTCATCCAACGACACATGGAGGCCGGCCACCCCTGGCCCTACAGCCAACCGACGTGGGTCTTCTCGAGCCGCAAACTGAGCCCCGCGCCCGGCGCCGATGTGCGCTTCGTTTCGGGTGACGTGTCGCAATACCACGACGCCATGCGGGAAGCCGCGGAGGGCAAGGATGTCTGGATCTGCGGCGGCGGAGGCCTGGCCAGCCAATTCTTGGAAGCCGGCCTGCTGAACGAAGCGATTGTCACCCTCGCCGCGACGACCCTGGGTTCGGGCAAGCCCTTGCTGCCCCTGCGAGCTCGTTGGCATATCACGTCGGCCCGTCAGCTGGGCGACGGCTTTGCCGAACTGCGCTTGCGACCTATTGCAGGTGGGCCGTAAGCCGAGCCACGCTGTCCAAGACTTGCCCCGGCAAGGGTCGGCGCATCCATTCACCCAGCTCGATTTCCGTGCATTTGGCAAGGTACGAGGTCTCGATGGCGCGCACGGCTTGGTTGACTTGGGCGCCATAAAACAGCGTGGTCACTTCCATGTTGAGATGGAAGCTGCGCATGTCCAAATTGCTGGATCCGATGATCGCCAAATCATCGTCGATGGTGAGCGTCTTGCTGTGCAACAACTCCGGCGCTGGATACAATGCAATGTGCACACCCGCCCGTAGCAGGCGCTCATAGTACGACCGTTGGGCATGGTCGAGCAATTTGTGATCACCCTCCGCGCATGTGATCAATTGGACTCGAACACCCCGCTGCGCCGCCGTTGTCAGCGCCGCCACGAAGCTGCTATCTGGAACGAAATAGGGATTGATCAGGGTGAGCCGCTGCTTGGCCCGGTAGGCCAGTTGGTTGAACACGATCAGGTTGTTTTCATGCTCATGCGCCGGGCCGCTTGGCAAGACCTGGCAAATGACGCTCCCCGGCGTGGCCGTTTCAATGACCTCGTCAAGATGCTCGTCCGTTTCGGCCATCCAATCAGTCCGGAACACAACGTCCAGGCTCGCCGCCGCCGGCCCCTGCACCTGGAAGACGACCTCCTGATATTGGATGCCTTTGCGGCGGTTCTTGGGAACCAAGTAACTGCGATCGATGAGGTTCTGGCTGCCGGCAAACGCCGTGTGGCCATCCACGACGACGATCTTGCGGTGGTTGCGCAGGTCAGGTCGTGCAAACGCACCCCGCCAAGGCAACACGGGAAGCATGCGGCGCCAGCGGATGTTGGCCTCATCGAAGCGCCGCAACATCTGAGCATGCCGAGGGTAAGCGCGGCTACCGATGTGATCGAACAACACGCGCACCGCCACGCCCCGCTTGGCAGCCCTTTCGAGGGCCGCGATGACCGGCTCCGTGGTGGCATCCATGGCTAGGATGTAGTACTGCACGTGGACGTACCGCTGCGCCGCATTCACAGCATCAACCATGGCTTCGAGTGGATGATGATACGCTTCGTAGACCTCGACCGCGTTGCCTTGCGTCGGCGGAAGCCCCCCCAAGCGCTCCATCAATTGCGCCAAATCTTGATGGATACCCACGTCGGGCACCTCGCCGTGTTCGCGGGCGTTGCGGACGGCCGCGCGCAAGATTTCATCGACTTCGGCTTGCTTTCGGCGACGGCGGCGCGGCAATTTTGGATTGCCAAGAATCCAGAAAATCACGAGTCCGACAAGGGGTAGCAGCGCAATGATCAGCAGCCACGCAATGGCCGAGCCCGGCTCCCGGTTGCGGGGCACGATGAACAGCATCACCAAGGGAATGCCAATGGTGACGCCGTAGGAGAGCCAGACCTGCCAGTCCACGCTAGGCAACCGCCGGCGCGGTTGAAGGGTTCGACGCAACCAGCCACGTCTGCATGGGCCGACTTCCGTCCGCTTCGAGAACGTCCAGGCGTTGACTGATTTGGTCGTGCAGCCAAGCAAACCGCAGCCGTCGCGGAGCCAGTCCAAGCAGCAATCCGACGAGAGGCAAGGCCCATCGGACCTTCCGTGACGCGTCACCAAGGCAAGGAGTCTGGGCCAGCAACAAGCCGCCCGGGCGCAGGCGCCGCCGCAGGTGATCCAAGTCCGATGGCAGGCTCAGGAAGTGCAAGACGTTGAAGCAAATGATTACGTCGTAGCTGCCGGCGACATCCTGCACGAATCCTTGCTGGAACGTGGCATCCACGTCGCGCACCTTGGCACGTCGAATCATTTCCTGGCTCACGTCGACGCCATGCCAGGAAGCCACCAAGGGCCGCAGCGCCTCTGCCGTTGCTCCGGTCGCGCAGCCGATTTCAAGGACCTCGCTCGATGGCTTGAGGTACGCTTTCGCACGCCGCACGGCTTCATCTTCATCGCCTGGCGCCGGCGTGTCAAACCGCTTGGCCAATCGATCCCAAGCCGTCATCGTTGAGCCCCGCACAATGCGCCCTGCACAACGGAGGATGGCACGGATGGTTTGGAAGTGTTGGCCGGACGAGCGGGGGGAAAGGCTCAATCCCTACCTGCCACCATTCCCCACATGGCCGCTGGCGACCTGCCCGAAGCCCGTGTGATTCCCAGCCTCAAGCAAGCCTGGACCAACATCTGGCCCAATTTCTGGTGGCTGCTCCTCTTTGCGCTGATCGTTTCCATCGTCAACGGCGTCCAAGGGAGCCAAACCGGCACGTACACGGCCACCGATGCGGTGCTGGATGGCGTCGGCGGGTTGCTGACGATCTTTGTCGGCATCCCACTCAGCTTTGGCTTGACCAAGGCCCACCTGGCGGCGAGCCGCGGCGAGAAGCCGACGTGGGGCCACTTTGGCCACTACTTCAAGCACCGCTACTTCGAGAGCATCGGGCTTGGATTGCTCGTGGCACTCCTCGTCGTCGTCGGCTTTGCGCTGCTAGTGATTCCAGGCATTTTCCTCTTGGTGAAGGTCGCTTTCAGCGGCCAGCACTTCATTGAGCATGAGACCGGCATTGTGGACAGCATCAAGGCGAGCTTCGAGGACACGAAGGGTCGCTGGTGGAGCGTCTTTGGCTTGATTCTGATCACCATTCCGTTGATCATCGCCGGTGCCCTGGCGCTCGTCGTCGGAATTTTCGTCGCCATCGTCCTGATTCAGCAAATGTTCGTCGTCTACTGGCGCGCCTTGCACGCATGAGTCGCTTCGAAACGCCGCCGACGAACTGGGAGGAAGTCCTCGCCGGGTATCCAGAGCCCATACAGGCGATCACGGTGGCGCTGCGCGATATCGTGCGCGACGCCTTGCCGATGTGTACGGAAACCGTGCAAGGGGCCCGCGTGATGGGCTATGCCCAGTATTGGCAGGACGAGCGCAACGATGTGCTGGCGATGATCAGCCCGGAAGACGAGCACGTCAAACTGTACGTCCATCACGTCCGCGCAGATGCCACGGGCCGGCTGAAAGTGGAAGGCACCGGCAAGAACGCGCGGCACGTCAAGCTGCGCGCCGTCGACGAAGGGGCGGTGCGTGGTTTGCTCGAACAAGTGGTCGCCGCGCGGGCAGATTCATAGAACCGACCTCCGGTGCAACCGCATGGGCCTCGTGAGCCAAACCGTCGCCACCCCCGAAGATGCGGCCGCACATTTTGGCGCCAAGCTTGCCTTCGAGACAGACCCGGCAGACGTCATGACGGATCTGCGCAGTGGCGAGAAGGACTTCGTGCTCCTAGACGCCCGTGCGGAGGCGGCCTTCATCGCGGCGCATCTTCCCGGCGCCCAACACCTGCCGCACGCCGCCATTGATGAAGCCACGGCCGCGCATTTCCTACCGGACCGTGACCGGCTCGTGGTGTGCTATTGTTGGAGCGCATCCTGCAATGCTGCCGACAAGGCCGCAGCCAAACTGGCCGCGTTGGGCTACCGCGTCAAGATCATGATCGGTGGCATCCATGCATGGCGCAAGGAAGGCTACATGGTCGAAGGCGCCCGGGCATGATTCGTCGAGCCACGCCAGAGGATGCCCCGGCAATCCATGCCCTGAAGTTGGCGGCATTTGGCCCCTATCGAGAGCGCTACACCCCCGCCTGTTTCGATGCGACCGTGCTCGATGATGGGCGCATCCAAGACCGCATGGCGGAGGGCCCGGTTTGGGTTTGGGATGATGGCGACATTCAGGGAACTGTCGGGGCACGCCGCGATCAACGCGGCTTGTACGTGCGCGGCATGGCCGTCCATCCGGACGCCCAAGGCAAAGGCATCGGCAAGGCCCTGCTGGATGCCTGCAGGAACTACGCGGTCGATCAAGAAATTCCATGCATGTGGCTGAGCACCACGCTTTTTCTTGACGCCTCTGCGCGGCTCTACGAGCGCTATGGATTTCGTCCAAGCCATGGCCCGGCCCAACTGGAAGGTACGGACTTGCGTAGCTACGAATGCTCGGTGTGAACGGTCACGCCTTGGGCTGCAAGCGCGGCGAGCAACTCATCCGGCCGACCAGTTCCGACCACGAGATCGCGCCCATCCAATTCGAGGCGCACCGCATCCTTTTCCCAGCAGGTGTAGGCGACCGCGCCGTCGCCTAGCCGGATGCCCCAGCCACCGAATTTGATCCATTCGTAGCGAATGACGCGGGCGCTCCGGACGGCGCTCAATGGCTGGCGACGACGCCAGACAGGTAGCAAGCCGACGCGAAGTTCGCCATCTTGAATTTGGGTGCGCAGGTGCATGCTGAAGACCAGCAACAGCGCCAAGGCAGGGAAGATGAGCGGCCAACCTGGGGCGTCCATGGCCGCCATGCCGAGCACGATGGCGACAAGCAACAGCGCACCCCACATGAACGGGCTGCGCAGCATCCATCGCCGCTCCTCGAAATCCATGCAGGGAAACGCATGGCGCGCGGCAAAACCGTGCCGGTCAGCGCAGGGCGTCGCCGACGAACTCCAGAAACGGCTGCATCTGCACGGCAGCTTCCTGGAACGTCGTCATCAAATCGCCGGTGAAGGCGGCACCCACGGGGACGCGGACCATGAATTGCTTGCGTCGGATGGCGTCGATGCGAGGATGCGCCTTGTCGTAGCCACGCGGGGCGCTCTTGAGTTGCTCACCCCAGACATCGAGGCCGCTTGTGGCTTGATCCCAGCCATCCAGATCTCGCACGATGGCGTCGCGGACACGGTTCAACTCCGCCGTGGCGCCGCCGTAGATGCCGCCGCCAAGGCCGACTTCGTCGGGCCGGATGCGCATGCCGATGCCCGGCATCAGGCGCGTTTTGTTACCTTCCCGATGCCCCCAGAAGAGCGTGAGATGCGTATGGTAGGGCGTCTTGTCCTGACTGAACCGAGCATCCCGGTAGATGCGACTCAAGCCGCCGCCGCTCTTCTTGGGCTCGCCATGGTAGGGCAAGCCCGCCATCTCGAACCATTGATTGGCGTCTTCAAGGAACGTCAACGCAGGCGTCTGCAAGTCCGCTTCAAAGCGGGCTTTGTTGGCCAGGAACCACGGCTTGTCATTGTTGGCCGCCAGGTCTTGGAGAAACTGCTGGGCGCCTGCGTGGAAGTAGGACACGCAGCAGGAATGGAACTGGCGGGCTTGAAGCCGTCGCAGGGGTCACAAAACCCTCTTGCGCGGCGCATGATGCCTTGGCATGCGCGCAGCCGTCATTCAGGAACGAAGCGGGCCGTTTGTCATCGAAGAGCGCCCGGACCCAGAACCGGCGGCAGGTCAAGTGCGCATCCGCGTCCATGCATGCGGCTATTGTTTGAGCGACGAAAACATCCGGCACGGCGGCGCAAGCGCCTGGCCTCGCGTTCCTGGCCATGAAGCCGCGGGCGTCATCGATGCGTTGGGGCCCGACGTCCCGGATGCATGGCGCGTTGGAGACCGCGTCGGCGTCGGCTGGCATGGCGGGCATTGCAATGCCTGTGACACATGTCGCAGTGGTGACGTGAAGCGCTGCCCCGACCGATTGGGTTGTGGCAGCAGCTATGATGGCGGCTTTGCCACCCACCTGGTCGTGCCTCACACGGCCCTGGCCCGGATTCCGGATGGCATGGATTTCGAAGTCGCAGGCCCATTGCTCTGCGCCGGCATCACGGTCTGGAACGCCTTGCGTCGCAGCGGCGCCAGCTGGGGCGACCGGGTCGCAGTCCAGGGTCTGGGCGGCTTGGGCCATTTGGCAGTCCAATTTGCCGACGCCATGGGCTTCGAAACGGTCGTCGTCACGCGGACGCCGGAGAAGTCGCAACACGCCAAAGACCTGGGCGCGGATCACGTCGTGGACGCCTCTGGCTTGCAGGAACTCGGTGGATGCCGCGCCGTCATCGCCACGGCGCCAAGCGGCGACGCCATGCGGCCCTTGTTCGATGCGCTGGGACCTGATGGCCGGTTGATGATTGTCGGCGTCAGCGGTGATGAAGTGGGCGCCCCCGCCTATGCATACCTCGGAAATGACCGTGGAATTCAGGGCAGTGTCATTGGCAGCCCGTCGGAGACGGAGGCGTGCCTGCGCTTTGCTCAACTGAAGGGCGTGACGCCATGGGTTGAGACATTTTCCTTGGACGACGTCGCCAAGGCCCAGGAGAAGTTGTTAGCAAATGAGCTGCGATTTCGAGCCGTTTTGACCATGGCAAAGGATTCGTAGCAGCAGACCCTTTGCCGCATCATGAATGTCCTCGGCGCGGCCTTCGGCATCATGGTGCTTGGCGGCACAATTGCGATGGCGGTAGCCATCGTGCCCCCACACAGCGAGGACCCCTGGGATCGGCCGACCGTTGATGGCAGCGATCGAGACGCGACTCGCAGCGATTTGCGCAGCACCTTCACGCGGCTCATGCACGGAGACATCCCCCTCGTGGCACTGCGGCTGCCTGCCGACGCATTGGACCAAGCGACGGCGTCGCGATCGGCGCCGGATCCATGGAATCCAGACCTGCGCATCGTGGTGTATGACGCGCGCTCGACCCACCTCGGCTGCCCGGTTGACTGGTACCAAGATGCGGCACGTGCTTGGTTGCTCGACCCATGCTCCCATAGCCGATTCAACCCCTTTGCAAGTGGCCAGAACTACCCCGAACAACCCGCACCGCACCCCTTGGCGGCGTACGAAACGGACTGGCGCATGGTACTCGGCGAACACCATCTCTTGGTTCTGCCCGCATGACTTTGCATTTGCAAACCGAAGTGCACGCATAAGGCGCCAGCATACAATCTCCTGTGAAGTTGGAGGTCACGGGCATGACCTGCGCCAATTGCGTGCGGCACGTCCGGCATGCGCTCCAGGACGCCGGCGCCACGGAAGTCCAGGTGAATCTCGCCACCGAGACCGCGCACCTGGAAGGCCTAGATGTGCGCCAAGCCCGCAAGGCGTTGCAGCGCGCCGGCTATGGCGTGGCCACGCAAGCCGTAGATGCCAGCGTCGCTTGGTGGCGGCGTTTCCTCTTCGCCGCGGTGTGGACAACTCCGCTGTTTGCCTACATGATGCTCTGGCTGCCTTTGGGCGGCCCGAGTTTGCCTCAAGCCGCGTGGTGGGCATGGGCCGTCGCGACGCCCGTCCAATTCGTGACGGGAGCGCCATTCTACCGCGGCGCATGGATTGCCCTGCGCAACCGTGATGCCACCATGGACACACTCATCGCCATCGGCTCGTCGGCAGCGTACGGCCTGAGCGCGTTTCGCGTGCTGGACGGCCACGGCATCCATGGAACCTACTTCGAGACGAGCGCGGTGATCTTGACGCTCATCACGCTTGGCAAGTTCCTGGAGGCACGTGCCAAGCGTAGCAGCTCGCAGGCGGTGCGAGAATTGATGGATCTCGGCGCCAAGGAAGCGATTCGCATCACCTCCGATGGAACCGAGACCGTGCCCATTGACGCGTTGGCTGTGGGCGATGTCGTTCGCGTGCGACCGGGCAGCAAGATCCCGCTCGATGGCCAGGTCGTGTCCGGCTCGGCGCAAGTGGACGTCAGCATGGTGACCGGCGAGCCGTTGCCGCACCCAGCGACCGTAGGCGACGATGTGGTGGGCGCCAGTTTGGTCCAAGATGGGAGCTTGGATGTCGAAATCCGACGGATTGGCGATGATACATTGCTTGGCCAAATCGTTCGCTTGGTGGACGAAGCCAATCGCAGACAAGCGCCGCTGCAACGTCTGGCCGACCGGGTCAGCCGCTGGTTCGTGCCAGCGATCCTCGTGATTGCCATGGTGAGTGG
Source organism: Thermoplasmatota archaeon (assembly GCA_049617695.1). Lineage (GTDB taxonomy): Archaea > Thermoplasmatota > E2 > JACPAO01 > JAHFTW01 > JBFKXH01. Next base: position 42,083 of record JBMZJT010000002.1, read on the forward strand.
CGCCGCGTGGGCGGCGGCCCAAGGCGCTGCATTCGGACTCCTGGTGGCCGTGTCCATCTTGGTCATCGCGTGCCCCTGCGCCATGGGCCTCGCCACGCCGACCGCGATCATGATGGGAACGGGCATCGGTGCAAGCCGGGGCATCTTGATCAAGGGAGGCGAAGCCTTGGAACGCATCCAAGCCGTAGACACCATCGTTCTGGACAAGACCGGAACCATCACCGAAGGCCGGCCAACCGTGACTCGCGTGGACGTTCATGATCCACGAGCGACGGCATGGAGCGCCGCCATCGAAGACCACAGCGAACATCCCTTGGCCCGTGCGATTGCGGCGTACCATGATGGCCCCCTTCCGCGCGTCACCGAGTTCGAGGCCAAGCCGGGCCTCGGGGCAGGGGCAACCATCGAAGGCGAATCCGTTTGGGTCGGCAGCCAACGCCTCATGGCGCAACTGGGCATCGAAGCCCCCCCGGGCATCCACACCGCCATCGCAGGACGATTGGTCGCGACTTGGCACATTGAGGACCCAGTTCGCGCCACGAGTCGCCAAGCCATTGCAAGACTTGCGCCGCGTCGCATCATCATGCTGTCCGGCGACCAAGAGGCGACGGCCCGCAAAATCGCCGACGAAGTCGGCATCAGCGAGGTGATCGCCGAAGTGTTGCCGGCAGACAAGGCCGCCGTCGTGGCGCGGCTCCAAGCTGAATGCGCCGTGGTCGCCATGGTCGGCGATGGCATCAACGACGCCCCCGCATTGGCGCAAGCCGACGTGGGCATCGCGATGGGCGGCGGCACGGACGTTGCCAAGGAAACCGGCGACATTGTCCTCGTGCATGGCGATCTGCTTCGCGCAGCCGAGGCCTTGGCGCTCGGACAGCGGACCGTCCGGACGATCCGGCAGAATCTGGGCTGGGCGTTTGGCTACAACGTCGCGCTTGTGCCACTGGCGGCCGGCGCGTTGTATCCCTGGACGGGCTGGCTCATCAGCCCCATGCTGGCGGCCGGCGCCATGGCACTCAGCAGCGTCAGCGTCGTCGGCAATGCCCTCAGAATGCGCTCGTGGTCGTGGTAAGCGCCCTGGCAAAGGCCGCTTGCATGGCGTCGGGAGCCTTGGCATCCCGAGGATCCATGGTCCGCCAGCCAAACATTTGGAACACCGTGCCTCCGACGGCGGGGTGCACGTCAAAGTCAGCAGCGTCGGAGAGCCAGACTTCCATGCGACCGGCATGTTCGCCGTCGCGGTAGAACCGAACAAATTGGTTGCAGCCGACGATCAGCGCCACGTGTTCTTTGCCAAACTCGGATTGCAAGTCCTTGCCGGCGTCGGCGGCCAAGGCGTCGGCTCGCTCGGCCAGTGCTACCATGGCATCAACATGATCGGCATCCACAGGGGTTCGCCGGAGCAATTTCAGGGGGCGTTCATCGCGCATGGCCCCGGCATGGCGCGCGAGTTGAAAATTCAGCGCAGACCGCCATTGACGCGGAGGATGCTGCCCGTGGTGTACGCGGCACCCTCGCTGCACAGCCAAGCAATCGCATCCGCGACGTCTTCGGGTCGACCGACGCGTCCGAGAGGCACCTCCTCGTCGCGCTTGGCCCGGCGCTCCGGCGAATCTCCGGCAATCATCGCCGTGTCAATGTAGCCTGGACTGACCATGTTGACCGTGATGGGCGCCAGTTCGCGCGCGAGACTCCGAGTCAACCCAACAAGGCCCGATTTCGCACTGCTGTATGCGACTCCATGGGCACTCCCGCGCTCGGCAGCAATGGATCCAACCAGCACAACGCGCCCACTCTGAGAAAATTGCTCGCGCAATGCTTGGATCATGACCATCGGCGCTTCCAGGTTCACGGCGAGGCTTTCCACGCGGGACGCGTCGCTCAGGTCGGCGAGTTGCCCGCGCAGGTAGACGCCGGCGTTGGCGACGAAGGCATCGATCTTGCCGGCCGCCTTCGCGCAGCGCCTCGCTTGATCGAGGTCCGCTAGGTCTGCCTGGAGGATTTCGACGTGACGCCTCGCGCGCAACTCGCGGGCAAGCCCATCGATGTCGCTTCGATGGTGGTGCAAGACCAAGTCGTAGCCGTCGGCGGCCAAGCGCCGCGCCGTCGCTGCGCCAATTCCTGTGGCTGCACCGGTGACGAAGGCTCGAGGCATGAAGGTGCGAGGGCCTGACCAGTTATGGTCGCTGGCTTTGACCCGGGCCGTCTCGTGGCGACCCGGGCCTGGCGCAAGCAGCCGGTCACAAGGGCCCGGTGTGCCAAAGAACAGTTCCCACCGGCCAGCAAGCCTGGGGCTCGGGGCGGCACTGCGGACATCCCTTGTGGCCCAAAATCGCGGGACCTGAACCCCGCGGGCAAGCCGCCGACCGCGAGGCCCACTTGAAAGGTGCCGGTGCCGGAAGTTTGACAATCGTGGCGCCTTGGCCCATGCCATGCGTTGGTTGTCCTTGCTCTTGGTTGGCTTGCTGGCTGGCTGCACGGATGCACCCGAACCGTTCCTTGGCGATTTGCCACCCATGGATGTGCAATCGCTGGCGTATCTGGATGGCAAGGCGATTCCGGAGCGCTACACCTGTGATGGCGACGGCATTTCGATTCCACTTTCCTGGCAAGTGGTGCCCAATGGAACCACGCATTTTGCCATGATTTTCGAGGATCCCGACGCGGATGGCACGTTCGTCCATTGGATTTGGTGGGATCTCGTAATGCCAAACCAAGGCATCGCCAGTGGGGATGACGTCACGCGCGGCGGCGCGGTGGAGGGCCGCAACAGCGCGGGCGGCATTGGGTACACGCCGCCGTGTCCGCCTGAAGGGGAAACGCATCGCTACTATGCGACGGTGTTTGCCCTCGACGGTCCGCTAGGTCTGCCCAGCGGTTCGACCGTGCAGGAGCTGCGCGCGGCCTTGGAGCTGCGCGCGACGGCCAAGGGCAGTTTGTTTGGAACCTACGCGCGTTGACGGCGGCGGTCCGACCAAGGTTCGACGACGAGGGTCTCGTCGCCGTCCAGCGCGAAGCTGTCGATGCCGACCTGCTGGTGCAGCAGTTCGTGCAGGGGGTTCTTGGGATGCATCAACGCCCATGGGCTCCCAGCGGCACTTAACCTCTGCCGAGCTGAACTTCGACGATGCGCGATGATGCTGGCGGGCCGAGCCGTCGATGGTTGACAATCCAATTTACCATCGAACATATTCACGTTGACAGGTTCGATTTCCGGTCGAACGTCAAGGCGGCTGCACGACCCGATCCACGGGCCGGTCATGGGCTTCGACCGGCAATTCCGGCACCACTTGCACGGAGAACGCCACACCCCAAGAAACGCCGCCCAAGGTTGGCAAGAGGCGATCGTAGTGCCCGCCGCCTTGACCCAGCCGCTGACCCGCCGAGGTGAACCCAAGACCCGGCACCAGTGCAACATCCACGTCCGTTGGACTCACGACCGGACACGATGCGGCGGGCTCCGGAATGCCGTGCACGCCAGGCTCCAATTGAGCCCAATCCGTGACCTGGTGGAGACTCAAACCGGAGGGCCCGACGCGGGGAAAGCACACGCGAATCCCGCGACGCAGCGCCTCGTTTGTGGCCGATACGACGCTCAACTCGGTGCCGACCGCCTTGTACACGAGCACCGTGCGCGCCTCCTGCCAATCCGGATCGCTGACGATCATCGCATTGACGAGATCCTCCTCTTGCGCTCGCATCAACGTCTTGATGCCCGCGCGCGATTGACGAAGTTGGGTGCGCATGTCCGACTTCTGCACGGCCGCGGATGCAGGCCCGACATGAAAGCGGCCCCGGCACCAACGACCAAGACCCGGCGACCATCTGGCCCACCATGGAGTACCGCGTCGTCGACGTGTTTGCAGCCAAGCCGCTCGAAGGGAACCCACTCACCGTGGTCCTTGACGCTGAAGGGCTCAGCAGCGACATGATGCAAGCCATCGCGCGGGAAACCAACCACAGCGAGACGACGTTTGTCACAGGCCAACGCGACGGGGCCCCCCGCGTACGCATCTTCACGCCGCAGACGGAGCTCCCGTTCGCAGGCCACCCAACCCTTGGCACCGCGCATGTGACGGGCGCCCAGGCCCTGGAATTGGCCGTGGGCCGCATCCCGATTCAACGGGAAGGCGACCTGTTGTGGATGACCCAGAAGCCCGCCACCTTCGGGCCGGAACTTGACTTGGACATGGTCGCCGGCGCCATCGGGACCCAACCCCTCGCCGCCCAAGTCGTCAGCACGGGCAATGACATGGCCATCGTGCGATTGCCGGATTCGGACGCCGTGCGCGCCGCCGACTTGGAACCCCGAGCCTGGGCAGGCCCAGAGGTCACGGGCATCTACGTCTTTGCCACGTCATCCGACCATGATATCCACGCGCGATTCTTTGGCGACTTCGTCGGCATCCATGAAGACCCCGCCACCGGCAGCGCCGCCGGACCCCTCGCTGCGTGGCTGCACCGAGCGGGCGAACTGGAAGAGACCCGCATCATCCACCAAGGCATCGAAATGGGGCGGCCAAGCCAGTTGCATCTCCGTCACGAAGGCGCACCGATCGTGGGCGGACACGTGGTTGACGTCGCCCGCGGCCAGTTCATTCTCTAGCGTCGCAGCCAAATAGCACCCGGGCCTCGCCGCTTCATGGGAGTCTCGGACTGGCTGGCCGGTTACGACACGAACGATCTTTGCATCGCGACCGCTGCGTCGCATTCGTCTCTGCAGATTTTCCACGGCGCGAAGAAGCTCGGCTTCCGCACCATGGCGATCATCCAAGGCGACCGCGATCTGCGCTACTATGACGCCTACCCGGCTGCGCGCCCGGACAAGATCCTGCGCCTCGATGACTTCCACCAGCTCATCGACATGGCCGAGGCCCTGCGCGAGGACAACGTCATCCTGGTGCCTCACGGCAGCCTCATCGAATACATGGGCACTGAGGGCTTCACCAAGATCGAAGTCCCCGTGTACGGCAACCGGCACGTCCTCGAATTCGAGAGCGACCGCGACAAGGAGCGACTGTGGCTCGAAGATGCCGGCATCACCATGCCCCGCGAGATCACGGACCCCCGCGACATCACGGAACCGGTCATCGTGAAGTACCACGGCGCCAAGGGCGGCAAGGGCTTCTTCATCGCGAAGAACTACCACGAATACAAGCGCCAAATCCAGGAAGGCGAACCCCACACGATTCAGGAATTCGTCATGGGCACGCGCTACTACTTGCACTACTTCCACAGCCGCTTGGACCGCCGCGGTTTCGTGGTGGACGGCGAAGGCGAGGACGAAGCCCACGGCACCCTCCAGATGCTCAGCATCGACCGCCGCGACGAATCCAACATTGACGAATTGAACCGCATTGGCTCCATCAAGGAGCTGCAGGAAGCGGGCATCGACCCGCAATTCGTCGTCACCGGCAACATTCCGATGGTCATCCGCGAGAGCCTGCTGCCGAAGGTCTTCCAGATGGGCGAAGGCGTCGTGAAGGAGTCGTACAAGCGATTTGGCGGCCTCTGGGGCCCCTTCTGCTTGGAGACCATCGTGACCCCCGATCTCGAGTTCAAGGTGTTCGAGATTTCGGCGCGCATCGTCGCGGGCACGAACCCGTTCATCAACGGCAGCCCGTACTCGGAAATGATCGAGCCCAACCTCAGCACCGGCATCCGGATTTCTCAGGAAATCCAGAAAGGCGCCAACGAAGGCCGCCTCGCCGAAATCTGCACCTAAACCGGCTCAGTTGCCGTACTCGACCATGAAATAGCCAATCATGGCGAACCCGAACAGGGTGTAGATTAAGGTGATTTTCCAGCCCCATTGGAGAATCAAAGCGCGGCGATCGCCGACCGTGGGCTCGGGCTCTTCCTCCGGCTTGTGGGGGTCGAACTTGCTGAAGGCCACGTGCCGGCGTGTTCGGCCCGGTTCTTGGACCTTTGCTCAGCGGCGGCCTTGCCGGTTCTTGACCAGTACCGTGCCGAGGATTGTGGCCAGCGTGGCAAAGAAAATGGGCAAGACAAACGGCGCGCCGTCTTCGAGAATGTCTCCGAAGTCGAAGGACTCGCGCAGCGTCGTGTCGAGGTCGCCGCATTGTACCGTCACGCGGGGCTTCATGACCGCCGGCACGACGTCTTGGGCGTGAATCTGGAAGTAGCCCGGCGTTCCAAACGTCCAACGGACTTCGTACGGGAACGCCAAGGTATCCACCGTGTCATAATTGCGCAGCAAGTCCGCGTCGAAGTCTTGGTACTCGCGGGCAATCCAACCTTCATCGACATCCAGCACGAACAGCCCATGGGCCATGTGGCCGTCGGCGCCGAAATCCCCGACACCGACGAAAACGCGCACCGTTTCACAGGCCGCCAGCTCGGCAGGCGTCATGGAGCGCACCTCGGCAGTGAGGTCGAATCCTGTGCCGTTGCGTTGCGCCCAAAGCCCCGTCAAGTCGACGGGCCCCGGCAAATCCAGCTCCTGGGGCGACGTGACCTTCGCTTCACCCCCAAAGGCCCAGGGGCTCGTCGCTGCACTGCCACCCATGGCAAGTTCACGAGCCGCGCCAGGCCCACCTTCATCGAGGCCGCCAGCGACCAAGTTCGCAACGGGTTGGACGCCGTCGGAAGGGAATGTGGCATAGACGGCGACTTCGAGATCGACGAGCGTGCCACCACCCCAGGTTCGGCCACCCGTCCAGGCATCTCGAACCAGCACCACGCCGTCTTCTCGGTCCACATCAACCTCGAGATCAGGGCCGCCTTGGGCATCGGTCCGGATTTGGCGAGCATGGTCGCCACTGGGCGTCAACCAAACGGAGACGCCGAACCCAGGCTCCGCCACGCCGTCAAACGGCCCTTGGATGCTCCAGGTGACATCGGCGCGCAGGCTGTCGTCGCCGAGTTCGGCAAACCGCAATCCCACGTCCGTCGTCGTGGCCGATGTGGGTTCGTACCAGGCTTCCAGCAAGTCGCCACGCGGGGCGTCGCCTTCGGCATCCGTCAATTCGGGCTCAGCCGCAGCCCAGGGGAGCAACAACAGGAGGACCCACGCCCGACGCACACACGTTGAGGCCCCCGGCCAGGCTTGAACCTTGGGGCGCGGAGTTCATCCGTGGCGCCGGAGTCGGCCGCTTGTGCTGCGCATCCTGTTGGCCGAAGCGGAACTCGAATTGGTGCCGGAATCCATCTGGGGCCACCCGAATGTCCGCAAGGCCGTCAAGGCGTCCGGGCGCAAGGCCGCCGAGATGTTGCTCGACCAGAATGCGCATCAGCACGCATGCCGCCAATTGGACGACGGCGCCCGACGCGGCCGCCCCGACATTGTGCAATATTGTCTACTGAGCCTGTTGGAGAGTCCATTGGCCAAGCAAGGCGAATTGGAAGTCGCCATCCATACCCGGCACGGGCAATTGATTCGCATCCGGCCGGACACGCGTCTGCCGCGCGGCGAAGGCCGGTTCCAGGGCTTGATGGCCAAGGTCTTGCAAACCGGCGCCAGCCAGGACGGCCCGCAGCCTTTGGTCCATGTGGAAGCGACGTGTAGCCCGGCGGAGGCGTTGGAGCGATTTGGCCGCGGCCCGGTGCTCCGTTTGGACGAGGGTGGCAAGCACATTGCGCCGCAAGAGCTGGCCAATCACGGCAAGCACGACAAGCTGACCCTGCTGCTTGGCGCCTATCCCAGTGGTGCATGGTCGCAGGCGTGGCAATCCGCGGCACCGGAGACGGCACGAATTTTCGATCAGCCGCTCAATGCGTGGGCGGTCGCCGCCGAATGCGTGGCCGGCTACCGTTCTGACTGATTTGGGACATTCCTGTTCGGTCGCGCCAAGGCCTGGACGCACCCCTTATGGCAGGGCCGTCGGCTCAAGCACTATGGACGCCATGACCCTGTACGGACTCATGCAACAGAATCACAAAGTGCCCGGCGACGTCTTTGACGACGGGCTGCCAGCAGCTGCGGCGTAAGTCGGGCCGGGGCTCAGGCCTTCGCCTTGATCTTCTTCATCACGAAGAGACCTTCACGCTCCATCTCTTCGAGACGCAGGGCAATGAAGGCCTTGATTTCCTCCAACTCGGGGAGGACCTTGAATTCCAAGGCGTTGACGCGGCGCTTGGTCTTCTCGACTTCATCCAGAAGGCGCTTGATGCTGGTTTCCAACTCGGCGGCTTCGATGATTTTCTCGACCAGGCCTTCGAAGCCTTCGACGGCTTCGTCAATGGCGGCACTGGTGCCTACAATACCGTAGCCGCGCTCACTGAGGTCGCGGCGAATGTTGTCGGCATCAATCTTGGGCACACGCACGCCCATGATGTTGTGTTCGCGCAGTTGCACGGTCGGCGGGCTGCCGGCGGTGTTGGCGATGCTGCGCAGGGTCAAACCACCCTCCACGGCGGCAGCGGTGTCGATGGCCGTTTGGGCGGCCTTGTACCGCTCCACCAGCTCGGCGCGCAGGCTCTTGACCTGATCCAGAATCTGGAAGATCTCGAACATCAAACCGTCGCGCTTCTTCTTCAAGAGGTTGTAGCCACTCTTGGAGAGCGCGATGCGGCGCTTGACGTTGATGAGCTCGGAACGCGTCGGAGTGACGTTCTGCGCTGCCATCTGGACCGCGCGACAAATGGGCCCATGATAAGCGTTGGCCGCTGCGCAAACCCAAAACAACGCGTCATCAATCTGCAAACAACGGACACTCGGCGCCAAGGCGAGACGCCACCCGGGGCCAAATCCTCAAGAGGCAGACCGGTTCAACCCTGCCAATGCCTCTGTACGAGCTGCAATCCAACAAGGTTCTGGGCGAATCCGCCTGGCCCGTGGCGGGTTTGCGTGCCCGCATCAGCATGGACGTCGACTTTGGGGACGCCGACGTGCCCCCCGCCGCGCAGCGCCGGTTCGCCTTGCAAGCGCTGCTGGAGCTCGTCGCAGAAGCCGACGCCGAGGACATCCAAATCTTGGGCCCGGCACCAAAGACAGACCCCCCGCACCCGCCAGGCAGCTGGGCCAAGCCCGAAGATCTCGATTTGCGCGTCATCAAGTCCGCGCATCGCATCATTGCCGAAGTGGCCAAACGCGGCTCCTCCGGCAGGCAGGTCTTGGCCTCCGAATTGGTTGGCGCCATTGGCTTGAGCGCCCCCACCATTGGCCGCTTGCTTCGGGAAGGCGAAGAGGCGAATGCCTACCTGGAACGCTACGTCACCGTGACGCCATCCGGGCGGACGAAAGCGCTCGATCTCACGCCGGAAGGCCGCGTGTTGGCGAGTAAAATTCGGGCCGGTGCCGTCCCCGCATAGGGGAGGGCAACGGGCCGCAGACCGCGTGCTGCAGGCGCGTGCGATCGGGCCGGTGCCGCCCCCGCATAGCCCCGTTTCCAGTGGAGACACTTTGAAATAGTCGCACGAGTCGGCGAAGCTTGCCCTTCATCCCTCGGCGCATCGCGTCGTAACAGGGACGGCCTCGGCCGTCAGGGTAGGAGAAACACATGGGAGAAACCATTGAGGTCCTTGTCGACGGTGGCAAGGCCAACGCAGGCCCGCTCGCACCCGCTCTCGGCCCCGCCGGCGTCAACGTCGGCGAAGTCGTGGCTGCGATCAACGAGAAGACCAAGGAATTCGTCGGCATGCAAGTGCCCGTCAAGGTCATTCTCGATGACAAGAAGAACTACACCATCACCGTGGGCACGCCCCCGGCTCAGGCCCTGATCAAGGACAAGATCGGCCTCAAGTCCGGCAGCGGCAACGCCAAGACGACCTTCGTCGGCGACATCAGCATCGACCAGATCCAGAGCGTCGCCCGCATGAAGTGGGACGACCTGCAAGGCGCTGACCTGAAGGCCAAGTCCAACGAGATCGTCGGCACCTGCACGTCCATGGGCGTCACCGTCGATGGCGTCAACCCCCGCGAAGCCTCCAAGCTCATCAAGAGCGGCGACTGGGACAGCAAGTTCCAGGAGTAAGTTGACTTCCGATCCCTCTTCCCCTTCCTCTTCTTTAGACCCCGGCGCCGGCGGCGTATCGGGTGAGAAATTCGTGCTGGCATTGTTTGCCATCCTCGGACTCGGCGTCATCGTCGCTTTTGCGCTGTTTTACCCGAACACGCGGCCCGAGGACCGCGATTTCATTGTTCCCGCCACGCTGCGCGACTTGTACATCCCCGTCGTCGCATGGGGCCTCTTGACCGCCATCGACGCCTGGCGGCACAACCGCAGCGGCTGGTGGATCTACCTCATCATGAGCCCCGTGCCCCTCGTGAACATCGCGTTGAGCGTGCAGTGGCTACGCAAATGGCGTCGCAAACCGGGGCGATTGGGACAGTTCGAGCTGTAGTCTAGGCAGCGGCGGCGCCGATGTAGACGTGCTCGACGAGTTCTTCGGGTTCAATTTCAGGCAAGGCAGTACACCTCCTTCAGGAATTCAGGCACGGACCGGCTCGGAATCCGAGCTCCAGCGGAATGAGGGTGTCCTCCACCGACGATGCCGTGGCTGGCCGTGAAGTCTGCCACGAAGCGTCCGAGGTTGAATCCCCCCTCGCCAGCGTCCGTGCGGCGCAGGCTGAGGCTACTGACCTGGGGGCGTCTGTTGAGCATGACCGCCACGCCGGCCCCTGATTCCAAGGCGACGTGGGTGAGGGCGCGGCTGCCAAATCCAAAGAGGCTTGGCTTGCGGCGACCGAATTTCAAGAGCGCAACGTTGTGCTTGACCTCGACGCGCTCGCGGACCCGATCCAGGGCCCGTTCCCAGCGGTTCTCAATGCACATCTGATGGTAGCGACCCTTGATTTCGGGCACTTCGCTGGGCCATTTTCCAGCTGCGAGGCGGCGGGCGGCACTGAGGCGGAATTTGTCGTCTTCGACGCGGAAGCGCCAGGCAAAGTCGAGGATGCGGGCCTCTTGTTCGATGCGAGGCAGGCCGAACCGGTCGACCATGTCGGCGTGGACGCCGCTGCGCGTGTATTCGATTTCGTCCGCGACGGCGACGAGGTGTTGCATGTCCCGCAAGCCAAGGTACCCGGAGGCGACGCCGGCGGCGCTGATGCCTTGTTGGATGACGCCGTCGGTGCGGCAGTCCAATTCTTGCCACATCTCCGCGGATTGTTGGTGATGGTCGAGGTAGACGACTTGTTGGTTCGTCTTGGCCTTGTCATTGACCGTCTTGATGAGCCGGGGGGTGAGCCCCAGATCAACGAGATAGAAGGTATGGGAGGAGATGTCCTTGCGTAGCACATCAACCGCCATGTCTCCCGATGGCACGAAGCTGACCCGAGTACGTGGGTCGCGGGCGAGAAAGAGGGCCGCCGAGACGATGCCATCGACGTTCCCTCTTGTTAGGAGGTGGACCTTACGGTCGTCGGTTGGACGGAGTTCCATCAGACGGATGCATCCCCATGTTCGAAGCCTTCAGTGACTACTAAGGGCCTGTGGTTCGCATCTATCGAGAATCCCTGCACCTTACGACTTGGACTTGCCCGCCTTGGCTTTGTCCGTCTTCTTGGCCCCCGCGGCCTTCTTGGAACGCGGCGGCTTGGGCGCGTGGCCACAGACGCCGCAGGGATCCCGACCCTCCGCCGGCGTGCCGCACCGCGCGCACCAGCGCTGGCCGGGGCCGAGTGGTTGAAACAGCCCCGGCATCGCAGGAACATCCGGAAGGATGCGTCGCCAAAAGGAGAGTCCAGCAACGAACAGGATCAATGCGGCAAGCCACAGGATTCCCGTCCAGGACGCCAAATCGGCGTCCACGGCGCGGTCAACAAAGCCCAGGCCCAAGGCCACGATGGCCAGACCAAGTGCGACCCACGACCGCCGCTGCACGCCAGCCATCATTCCAGGCGGCGCATAAATCCGGTGGTCAGGACGACCAAGCGAGTCGATCCCAGGCTTCCTGCTCGACGACTTGCATGTTGCCAGGCAAAATGATGCAGTGCAGCGGTGCGCCGACGTCCGCGTCCATGAGTTGACCGACCGTGCCGGTGACGACCGTCGGATCCAGGCTGCCGGCCCGCGCGACGATGGCGGCAGGCGTTTCCTTGGTGAACCAATCCGCGCTGACCTTGTCCGCCAATTGCAGCAGGAGATCGAGGCCTTCCGAGGCCGGCATGTAGTACGCGGGCTCTTCGTGCGCCTTGATATCCAGTAGGACCAAGGTGTGCAGCCCGGCATCGTGGTTTTCTTGGACCGCGTCGAAGGGACTCGTCGGCATCCAGTTGGCTTCGGGGCGCACCAGCGTCGTCGTCCGACCGAATTTGTAGTGTTGAAGCCCAACGAGGCCCGGCGCGGCGGCGTAGATGCTCGGCGCATGGATGATGCGGCAGGGCACGCCCGCGTCGCGGGCCCGCACGACGAGTTCCGTGTGCGTCGTGGCCGCCATGGGATCCCCTGCTGTCAGCAGGCAGACGTCCTTGTCCGCGGCTTCCGCGACGAGGTCCTTTCCACCCGCCTCCACGCCTTCACGCGGCAGCACTTGGACTTCCTTTTCCAGGAAAGCTTCCAGGGCCTCATGGTCGGTGCCGCCCAGGATGGCTGTGTAGAACTCAGCGTACACGGCATCGCAGGCGCGAATCTGCTTCAGACCCTTGACGGTGACGTCCTCCACGTCGTGCAATCCAAGTCCAATCAGCCACAGGGCCATGGGCCCGGGACGGCGGCAGCGCTTATCGGTTTGGGGCGCTGGCCGGCCTGTGCAAAGCCCGGCTGTGTTCGCACCGTTCTCCGAAGCGGAGTCCGTGCGGCGGCAGCTCATCCAAGCCGGCCGGCTGCGCAATGACCTCAAAGTCGCCAAGGATGCAGACGGCATCTGGTTTCCGACGACCGACGGCGACGTCTCGCATGACTTCGAGCAGCAAACCGTGCGTGCCCGCCACTACACGGACTTGTTGGACTGGCCGGCCGAGCGCCTGGCCCTTTGTCCGCGGGCGTTTGACAGCCTCGGCGAACTCGTCATCGTCAAAGTGCCCCACGACTTGTGGGGCGACCGCGCCGACCTGGGCGAGGCCATGCGACAATTCACTGGGGCGCGTGCCGTCTTCCATGATCGCGGCGTCACGGGCGCGTACCGTACGCGCGACCTGGAGCGCATCGCCGGCGAAGGGGGCAGTGCGACGACGGTGCAGGAAAACGGCGCCACCCTCCACGTCGATCCCGCAGCGGCGTACTATTCACCGCGCTTGGCCGACGAACGGCGACGCCTTGCAACCCTGACCCGCCCCGGCGAGCACGTCATCGATTTGTTTGGCGGCGTGGCACCCCAAGGCATACAATTGGCCAAACAAGGCGCCCACGTCATCAGCGTTGATCTCAATCCGGCCGCCATTGAACTGGCTCATCAGAACGCCGCGACCAACAAGGTGAATGTGGAGCTGCATTGCGGGGACGCGCGCGAACTCGCAAAGACCCTGGATCCCGCCGATCGGGTCATCATGAACTTGCCTCACGGCGCCAAAGACTTCCTTGCCGAAGGCGCCGGCTTGACGCGTGCGGGCGGCGTGCTCCATCACCACGAAATCCTGGCCGTGGCCGACCTGGAATCCCGCACCAAGGAACTGGAAGCGATCGGCCACGTCGAGCACGTGCGGCATGTCCGCGCCTATTCCGCCCAAGAAGCCCACTACGTCTTCGACCTGAGGGTGCTATGAAGGGCGTCGAAAGTTTGGCTTTCGGCGCCGGGATTGCGGCGCCTCGAAGAGGTGCCGCATGAAGCCCGAATTGATCACCCTGGACCTCGACGGCACGCTGCTGCCCCATGACACGGCCTTTGCCGCCGTCCTGCGGGAAAATGGCCGCGCCGACGACGTGGCCCGCAGCGACGAGCGATTCTTCGCAGGCGAATTGAGCCTCGAAGATTGCTTCTGGGAACAATGGGCCTGGGTCCAAGACTTGAGCCTCGCTGCGATGCATCGCGCACTTCGCAAAGCCAGTTGGCTGCCAGACATCGCCCAGGCCGCCCGTGGCTGGAAGGCAGGCGGCGCCCGCGTCTGCATGCTCACGGACCAGCCAAGTGTCCTATGCGATTACCTGGGCCGCTGGGGGCTCACGGACCCGGTGTGCAGCCCGGTCACGGTGAACGAGGGCCGCTGCGTGGACATCGATGCCCGCTTTGACAAATGGGCCAACCTGGAAGCCCGGCTGGACCGATGGAACATTGATGCGGACGCGGTCGTCCACGTGGGCAACGGATCCAACGATGTTCCGGTGTGGCAGCGCGTCGGCCATGGCGTCGCCGTGTTCGCCGAACCGGATGTGGCAGCGGCCGCCGACGTCGACTTGGGTCAGATTCCGAGTTTGAACGCGGTCGGCTCGTTCGGGAAGTAAGAGTCCACCGTGAAGTCCCCCCACACCCGGTATTCGATGGTCAGCGGCGTCGGATTGGGGTTCTCCCACATCCAGGAGTAGCCGCCGGCCCTGTGCGCGGTCAAGGACCCGGTGCCCTCGGTGGCGGTCTCCTCGACAAGGTACTGGACTTGTTCATCGAAATGGGTGTGGACGTTGAAATCCGCGGGCCCGCCATTGGTCTGCCAGGACCAACTGGCATTGCCATGCAGGGGCATCTCGGTGTTGATCTCGAAGAAATTGACCTGGGCGCCCGGCGCGATGGTGAATTGATCGACCAGCAGTGCTTGACCGCCTTGTGCCGGGCTGAGTCGAATGCTCAGATCCCAGGCCACGTTCAAGGCGTTTTGACCGAGCACCGTGAATGCTGTATCCCCGCTCGACGGAGTCGTCACGACGACGGTGACGCGACCCGCTTCGGTTGTCTTCGTGCCACCCAAGTCCAGTTCGAGATCGAGCGCCGCAACTTGGTCCGACCACGTCAACACGGCTTCAAGTTGGCCCGTGTTCGTCGGCACCTTGTACGTGCCTTCGGCCGTGTCCGGCTGGATGGGCAGACTCGTCAAGCGGCCCGTGAAATTGTAGTAGCCATCTTCGAGCAACACGCCGTCGGGGTCGCTGGGCGTCGCCGTCGGATCGACCATGGTGCCAGGCTCCATGCCGTCGCCGATGGGCGTCACGGCTGCGATGGCGCCAAGCACCGTCGAGATGAGAATCGCCGTGGCGACCGCGCCGACGGCAAGCGCCTCCTTGCGCCCCGTGGGCACGACCGAACCCGCCTGCACGCGGCGACGGATGCGCGGCGCGACCACTTCGTACAGGTACACGGCGGCGAACATGCCAACAAACAGGAACAAGTGCTTGACGAGCATCACCACGGCCCACGGCTCCTGGAACATCTCACTGATGCGGGGATGTCCCGGCGCGTAGGTGCGAATGAAGCCGCCAAACAGGTTCACAAGAATCGAGGCGTAGGTCATCGCCATGCCGACCTTGAGCAAGCTCACATGCTCGTCGCCACGGCGAGCCCCACGAGCCCAGGCAACGTAGACCATCAAGCCGGCAAGAAACGCAATGGCTCCTGCAGTGTGCAGGGTGCTTGCAAAGACGGACCCAGCCTTTCCGGCGAAGACAGCCACGCCGCTTCGACCCTGGCCGTGCAGGATGAAGGTTGTGGTCAGCGGCCCCCGACCCGAAGCTCCCGGCGAGCCATCGCTTCAGCGTGCCCAGAAAGCACTGGTTCTTGCAAAGTCCAGTTCGGCTTGCAACAGTTCGCGCCAGAAATCCTGGACCTCCAGGTCGCCACATTTCTGCACGATGCGCGCCGCAACCGTGGGGCCGACGCCACGCGCCGCCAAGGCATGCACCGCAATGCGCCCAAAGCTCGCCACCAAGGCGCCGTTTTGCACGAAGCCCTTGGCCAACGCGCGTTCCTCTGGATTCAACGCGTCTTTGCGCCGTAGCACGGGCAGATGCTCTTCCTGCCAAGGTCGAAGCGCGGCAATTTGATTGCTACCACACCTCCGACATCTGGGCCGCTGTGGCGCTTCTTGGACCGTCATGCGCGTCGCGTGGGTGCATTGGGTACATGCCAGGACCATGTCCGTGCCTTCGATGCGCCGGCGCACCTCCGCAAGCAGCCGGGCATCGCTACGTGGGGGAGCCACCATGCTCCGCGCTTTCTCTGCGGCCGCCTGGGCTAACGGACCCATGGCCTGATCGATGATCTCAACCTTGCCTGCCGCAACGGCGCGCAAGAACCCGGCGACGGCGTCGAGGTCGAAGCGATCGTGGGCCAGACGGGCCAAAGTTTCCTCCTGGAGCGCCATGTGTTCCCACAGCGAATCCAGGCGCTTCTTTGTGGCCCGGGTTGGATCCATGACCTTGGGTAGGGCACCGAATTGCTTGGCCACGTGAACGAGGTGATGTCGCACCAAGGGACTGTCCTTGAGGACGAGCGCCAGCAGCAAATCGAGTGTATCTGGATCCAGGCTCGACCAACATTCCTGAATCGCGGCGGGCGTGGCTGCGCCCGTGAAGCGGATGCGATACGCGTCGCTTTCGATGCTCACGTGGCCCAGTCGTTGCCTGAGCATGGCCCCCGTAATGCGGGCCAACGCTTCGTTGCCTTGCGTGCCCAGCGCCATATGGGCAACGACCGTGCGCCGGCCGGCTTCCAATGCGACGCACGTGTCCGTCGGCACCGCGAGGCCTGCCTCACGTTGGGCTCTCAGCGATGTGTCGGGCAGTTGTCGTTCGCCTTGGGCGACGGCCCCGCGGAGCCGCGCCGTATCCTGTGCCACGTCAAAGCTGACGGGCAATTCCGAACCGGCCCATTGCGGCGTCGCGCCAAGTTCCTTAGCGGGCGCCACACGAATCCGGGTCTCGTCATTCTCGATGCTGAGAACGCGCCAACTTCGCCCGGCCATGACGAATCCGGCGCCAGGGTGCAAGCCGGCGGCAATGAAGGCCTCGTCCACGGCACCGATGGTGCGTTTGGCCGCCTCGTCAAAGACGCGAAAGGTCCGCTCATCGGGAATGAGACTGATGTGATCTAGGAAGTGCCGGCGGCCGCGGCCGCTGCGCCCGATGCGGCCCGGGGCGTCGTCGTCCTCGAAGAGCGTTTTGACATCCAACAACGCATCCCAAGCTGCTTCGAAGAGGCCTTCGTCGAGCTGGGCGAACGGCATGGCACGCCGCAGGAGTGCGAGTGTCCAATCCTTGTCCAGGCCGCGGTATTCGTTGCTCAGCGCGACGATTTGGTTGGCCAGGGCGACCAAGGGAGCGTCACGAATGCGCAACGGCTCCAAGTGGCCGGTTGTGACGCGATCCGCGATGGCTTGGCATTCCAGGTGTTCTTCTTCGCTGGACGCCAGCAGCGTGCCATGGCTCGCGGCGCCGATGCGGTGGCCGGCGCGGCCGAGCCGTTGTACCATGCGCGCAACACTACGGGGGCTGCCGACCTGAATCACATGGTCAATGGCACCCACATCGATGCCAAGCTCAAGGCTGCTTGTGGCGACCAAGGCCTTGAGCCGCCCGGCCTTGAAGTCATCCTCCACGGCGGCGCGGTGTTCAGCGCTGAGGCTGCCATGATGGAGTCCAAGAAGCGGCGGGGCACCCTCGGCTTCGTCGAGGAGGCCGCTGCGATGGGCCAGCAGTTCAGCGGCTTCCCGCGTGTTGCAAAACACCAGCACGCGATCATGTTCCGCGATGCATTCCCGGACGATGCGCAGTTGGGCCATGATGGGCGGACTGAGGGCAAGTTGTGCCGCGGCGACGGCGTCGTCGTCACTGACGTGCGGCGACACCACATCCAAGATCCGTTCCTTGTGGCCGCCGACGTCCACGACACCGACGTCGCGGTCGCCGGCCAGGAAATGCGCCACGGCGTCAGGATCCGCAACCGTGGCACTCAGGCCGATGCGCTGGAAATGGCCCTCTGGCTTGGCCGCGAGTTGCGTCGGCCCGACGCGCTCGTTGGCCTTGGCCCAGCGCAGTTCGTCGCCTTGCGCAATGGCCTCTTCGATGCGTTCCAGGGCGACGGTGAGTTGAGCACCTCGTTCGCTGGCCGCGAGGTCGTGGACTTCATCGAGAATGACGAAGCGGACCGTTTGCAGGTTGCGTCGGAGGGTGTCGCCGTAGAGCAGAAGTTGCAGGGTTTCCGGCGTGGTGATGAGGAGGTCCGGGGGTTGCCTGGCTTGACGGGCTCGTTCGGCTTGGCTTGTGTCGCCGTGACGCACCCCGATGCGCAGATCGAGCGCTTCCGACCACGTGGCCAGCCGCCCGAGCAAGTCACGGTTGAGGGCGCGTAGCGGGGTGACGTACAGCACCTTGAAACCCGTAGGCCAGGCCTTGGCTTGTTCCTCCATGGCGTCGCGAGCCCGGAGCAATTTGTCCAACACCGGCAACAATGCAGCTTCCGTCTTGCCGGTGCCCGTCGGCGCCATCACCAACTGGTGTCCACCATCAGCAAGCGGAGCCCAGGCTGCATCCTGCGTGTCACTCAACCCCTGCCAGCCCTGCGTGGCCAGCAGCGCGTCAAGGCGCGGGTGAAGCCGCGGGTCAACCAAGGTTTTCCACGACCGCCTTCAAGATCAGCTCAATGTAGGCCAACAACAAAGTGGCACCCATCACGTAGGCCAGCAGGAACGCAACGCCGATGTGGAGGTTCATGAACGTGCCTTGGCGGCCCAGAAGCAAGCCGTTGCGAAGCAACAACCGCAGGGGCGCGGCGGCCGCAAACAGGACGAAGAGAAGCGGCGCCAGCTGAATGGCGGCGGTGACGCCGAGGCCGGCGCCATTGGCATCGGTACTCAGCAGACTTGTGCCCCAAACCTGACGCACTTCGAAGTCCCACAACAGGAACAGAACGATGAACGCGATGGCTCCAAACACCCAGCCAATCCAGCGGTACTTGTCCCACCGTTCGTTTTCCTTGGGCGGCTTGACGACGAGGCGGGCAATCCACACACCAATGGCCACAACCCAGAGAATGATGGACCAAATGGGCAACGCGAAGAAACCGGGACCGACGAGGTTGGGCGCCCCGGCGACTTGGCCGTTCTGAATCAACAAGGATCCCCGCCCAGACCAATCGAGTTGGTCATCCGTCCCCGCTCGCACGAGCATGGCATCGAATCGGACCACGGCGAAGGTGTCCTCGATGGTGCGGTTGCTGTCAATGGGCAAGCGCAAGACGGCGCCGTTGAGCACTTCGGAAAGAATCCGTTCGAGGTCTTCGTAGCCCTGCGTTGGATCTTCCAGCGTGCCGCCACCATTGCCTTGGTTGGCCGCTTGCAGGTCTTGCAGCAACTCATTGATTCGGCCCAAGCGCAGGCCATCCGCGGCGGCGGCGCCGGACGCGGGCGACCATTGCGTCGAACTGCCGCGTTCAAAGGGCAAGGCAACGAGGTCGCTGCGGAAGTCCGTCACCGAGGGCGCGCCACTGAAACTCACCAAGGCATCCTTGCCCTGGAAGTCGCGAATCGGAACGCCATCTTCCAGCAACCGGACCGTGGTCGCGCTGTCCAAGCCTGCCAAACCGCCGAGGCTACGCAGATCAAAGAGGCTGGAGAAGGGAATGTCTCGGATGGTGCCGAAACTCATGAGGCCGCCGACGGCAGGCGCCAGCAGCGTCGTGCTGATGTCGTAGCTGTTGAGATCCTCGTCATTTTCGAAGTCAACGTACAGCCCAAGGGCGTGATCGGCCGTGTAGGTCCCATCGACGGTGCCGGGGAAGTCCATGGCGACGCTGCCGCCAGGCAAGATGCGCAGGGCCAGCTCGCCTTCTTCGCAGGACGGCGAAGGCGACGTCCAGCACACGCGTTCCAGGCCCTGAATGTCGAAGCCAGTGGTGTCAAAGAAGCCGAAAGCGCCGGTGGCATCGCGGATGCTCACTTCGGCTTCGCCACTGACGACCGTGAAGACTTCCCCGTCGAGGCCGTCCATGAATGGATAGTCCGCGCGGAACGCTTGGTCGCTGTTGATGGCCGCCGTGGCGCCCGGGACGATGAACAACAAGGCCAGCAAGGCCCAACCCCTGTGCACGAACTTCATGGGCCGACTTCGGACTTATCCCTATTGGAGCAAGCCTTCGACCCCGTCAAGGTCCGTTGGGAGCCCGGCCAGGAGGTCTTCGCGACCATCGGACGTGACGACAACGTCGTTCTCGATGCGGATGCCCAGGGGATCCAAGCCGGCCGGGAGATCCGTGAAATCCGGGTTGAGGTAGAGTCCCGGCTCCACGGTGATGACCATGCCCGGCTCCAATGTTCGACTCTGCCCGTCGATTTTGTAGCGCCCGGCATCGTGGACGTCAAGTCCGAGGTAGTGGCTGGTGCCGTGCATGTAGAATCGCCGCATGCCGTCAGCGCCATCCTCGTCCTTCATCCAGCCGCGCTCAACGAAGCCTTCCATGAGGACCTTCGACGCCGCGATGTGCACGTCTTGCAACGTCTTGCCGGGCGCCACTTGGACAAGCGCCGCCTTCTGGGCGGCATGGACGAGGTTGTAGAGGTCCGCGTGGGCATCCGAAAACCGTCCGTCCGCGGGGACGGTGCGCGTGATGTCGGAATTGTAGTAGCCCCATTCACAGCCCGCGTCGACGAGAACCATGTCGCCGGCCTGGATGCTGGCGCGATTCTCAATGTAGTGCAAGATTGCGGCGTTGGCGCCAGCGCCCACGATGGCGGGGTATCCGGGGCCCGTACTGCCCGCCCCGCGGTAGTGTCGCAACAGGGCCGCTTCGACGCCGTATTCGGTACCCCCTGCGCGAGCCAGCGGCAAGGCTTCACGCATGGCCGCCGCGCCCACGTCGCAGGCTTGGCGCAGCAGGTCGATTTCCGCGGCGTCCTTGCGCAGTCGCATCTCGGCCACCAAATCCGTGCCGGGATCCGAATCCGGGGCATGGTTGGCCAAGATCTCGGCGATGTCGGGGTTGTGCTCCGTGATTTGATACGTGCGCTTGCCCAGAATGCGAGGCAGGACATCCCCCAATTCATCGATGGCATACACGCCGTCGACGCCCAGGGCCTCCGTGGCCCGGTCGAGGCCCAAGCGGCGGCCCGTCCAGACCTCCGCCTTCGCATCTCGGGCGCGACAGAACAAGGTCGAGCGTCCGCCTTCGTCGAGCACCAGTACCGCGCCGGGTTCGGCAAAGCCAGTGAGGTACCAGAAGTCACTGTGCGGCCGGAACCGATGTTCGACATCGTTGCTGTACGTCAACTCCGGATTCGTGGCAACGACCAACGTACCATCGAGTTGATCGGCGAGTCGCTCCCGTCGGCGCTGGAACGCTTCGAGGGGCAACTGCGGGGCGGGGCCGACGGCGAGGTCCGAGAAGTCCAACGTCACGCAGATACCGGGGCGGGTTTTGAGTCCGATGGCCCGGGGCCAAGGTCCGCCAGGGCCGCAAGGGCCGGCGCCATGTGAATGGAGGCCAGGAAGAAATGGACCCCGAAGACCGAAGCATACGGGAAGTGATCGAACATCATCGCAAGGATGCCCACGCCTATGGTGACGCCAAGCCATTTCTGGATTCGAGGCCACGGCCACAACACGACCAGCAACGCCCCGGGCACATACATCCACAGCCACTCGTTCTCCGTGGAGACGACCGCGCAGGTGGCGATGACCGATGCGAGGCCCGCCAGGCTTGCAATGGGTGCAGCCGGCCCTTGCCGCATGAACAAGAGCGCCACGAAACTTGCCAAGGCGATGGCGGCCAAGACGTACGCGAACCATCCGACGTCCACGTTGCCTTCGCCATCACTGTAGAAGATGGCCTCCACCTCACCGCCCCAACCGTTGTGACTCAGCACGCCGCCGCTGATCCCGAGCAAGACGGCCAAGGCAATGGTCAGGCGGCGCATGTGGGGCAAGCGGCGCTCGCGTGCTTGACCCTTGCCGAGGACCCCCGGGCCTTGGCCTTCAGCCCCGGAAGACGGGGCGCTGGCTCAAGCGCACGGGCAGCGGCAGACGGGCACGGGGTTGGCCTGCGAGGTTGGCCTCGATGAGGTTCACGAGGGCTGGCCATGCGACCGTGAAGTTGCCAAGGCTCTGGCCTTCCTCTTCGTCAAGCGCCAAGCCGGCGGCTTCGAGCCACTCAGCCTTGCGCACGCGCAGATCAAAGAGTTCGCTGGAAGCCTCCTTTTCGCCGACGACGGCGATCAGCGGCACCCATTCCTTCTCGGCGGTGCGGATCTTCTTGCCGATGCCGGCGCTGCTGTCGTCGACGTCGGCGCGGCCGCCCAGGTCGTTGATGGCTTGAGCCAATTCGATGGCCTTGTCCTGGTATTCATCGCTGACCGGTAGGAACCGGATGTGCGTCGGGGAGAGCCAGAAGGGCAGCGTCGGCTTGCCGCCGGCGTCGCGCTTCATGGCCTCGGTTTCCAGGATGGCGCAGAGGTTGCGGTCGATGGCGCCACTGATGCTGGTGTGCAGCAGGAGCGGGTTGTGTTCGGCGCCGTCTTCGCCCGTGTAGTGGATATCGAAGTGCTGCGGGTTCTGGGTGTCAATCTGCACGGTGCTCAAGGCGAACGCCTTGTTCGTGGAGTCGTTGACGTTGAACTCGAACTTGCTGACGAAGTAGAACGACTGGGTGTCCCACATCTCAACCAGCATCGGCTTGCCGTGGGTCGCGGCGAGGCCGGCCGCGAACGCTTTGTTGTCTTCGTAGAAGGAGCGGACGAACCGGACGGCCGCTTCATACGGCACGTCGATGCTGTTCATCCATTCCTTGCTGATGCGGAACTGCTGCTCGAACTCCTGCGTCGCCTGGGGCAGATCGGCCACGAGGGTGTGCATGTCGGGCATGGTGAAGGCGCGCAGGCGCTTGATGCCAGACGTTTCGCCGGATTGCTCGCGGCGGAAGGAGTAGTGGGTCAGTTCGTAGATGCGCGCCGGCAAGTGGCGGTAGCTCAGGGTGGAACGGCCCATGGTGAGGTACATGCCAAAGCACGCAGCAAAGCGCAGGAAGAGTTCCTTGTCGTCGCTGCTGATGCGGTATTGGCGCGCCGGGAACTTGTTGAGGTACTTGTTGAGCGCCGGATGGTTGACGTCGTACATGATCGGCGTCTCGATCTGCAAGGCGCCTGCGTCTTGGCAGACCTTGTTGACCTTCTCTTCCAGGAGGCGCTTGATCATCTGGCCCTTGGGGAACCAGCGCATGTTGCCGGTGTCCGAGCCTTCCTCGTAGTCCACGAGTTCCAGGTTTTGCATCAACTGGATGTGGGCCGGCGGCTTGCCTGCGGTGCGGCTGCCCTTGGCTTCGTACTCGTAGAATTGCTTGAGGCCGCCGTGGCCTTTGAAGTTGAATTCGTCGGCGGGGGTGAGGCTGCCGTCCGTGTCGAGGATGAACCAGCTAGACTTCAGATTGGCTTCCGCCTTCAGGGCCTCATTCTGGTCGCCGGCGCAGCAGGCGTCGCTGTCCTTGCCGTCGCCGGGCAGGACGTGGCGGCTCAGTTCCGAGAGCGGGTGGCCCTTGCACTTGATGTTGAACGCCTTGTACCATCCAAAGGGGCTGCGCGCCACTTCGAATTCGCCCGCGAGTTCCTCTTCCAGAAGCGGCAGCGCCTTTTCCCCGACGCTCGGCTTGGCCAGGTCGTCACTCAGGTGGGCGTAGGGGTAGAGCATGACGCGGTCGGTCTTGACCTGATTCGCCACTTCGCGAATTTCCGCGGCGGCATTGCGCACGCTGCTGGCCAGGTCCTCTTCGTCGATCTTCTCGACGGTGACGAAGGCGCACAGGCATTCCTCCATGCGGCCACTGCGGGCCTCTTCGGGGATGTCTGGCGCCTGCTTGAGGGCCTTCTTGGTGGCTTCGTACTCGATGAAGTCCGAGTGGACCAGCAGGAGACGCACAGGCGGCCGAGTCAGGCGCCGCTCAAAGCGGTGACGGCGACCGGGGGATGCGGTAGGCCAGCCATCCGAAGCCTCCGCCAATGGCCATGCACCAGGCCAAGACGACGCCTTCGGTGGCGGACGGGACGAGCAAGTACCGCAGCGCATTGGGCACGAACATCAACATGACCGCCGCGCTAAACAACGTCCCGCGCAACGCTGCATCGCCCGCACCACGCCGCCAAAGCACCCAGGCCATGATGCAAGCCAAGGCCGACGGAGCCCCGACGAATCCGCCGGCGATGAGTGCCTTGGCGAGCCGACTGATGGGTGTGAATTCGACGCCGCCTGCAGTATGATAAGGCCCCATGATGCCTTCAGACCACATCAGGGTCAGTGTGACGGCGCTCAGGATGCTGGCGACCTCGCCCCCAAGGCGCCCGCGCGCCCAAACGGCCTGCGCCACGATGTAGTAGAGCGACGTGGCCGTGGCGACGCCGGCCAGAGTTTGCAGGTAGAAGATCGCCTCAAGCCCGCCAAGGTCGCGCAGCGAGGCAACCCGCAGGAGGGTGAACGCGATGGCGAAGGCGCACGAACTGGCCCAGAAGACCACCAGCCCCATGTTGCGTCGGGCCTTCACCACGGCGCGCCAGGCAAGGCCGCTGGTGACGATGGCAACGATGCCGGCTGCCAGGGTCGCCTCGGCATGGAGGGTCATTGCCCAGGAGAGTGAAACAGGGGTGTCTCAAACTTTGCGGGGCATTTGTTCGTTTTCCAAGACGTCGCGTAGCCAGGCCCGGTAACGGCCAAAGGCAGCGATGCCGGATCGCGTGATTGTGTAGCGGACTTCGAAGTGCGTATCGACCAGGGCCCGCCGCGACGTGACCCAGCCATGGTCGATGAGTTTGGCCATGTGGCTGCCGAGGTTGCCGTCGGTCAATTCGAGGCCGTCGCGCAGGGCGGCGAATCCGAGTTCATGTTGGCGAACAAGCACCGCCATGAGGCGCAGGCGAACGGGCTGATGGAGGTCTTTGAGATCTGAATCCACGCTATCCCTTGCGCGCCAACAACAAGCCGGGGACGCCCCATCCAATCAAGGCCGCGGCGGCGGTGGCCAGGGTGTGCCCCCCGACGCCGAGGTCCAGGAGGCCGATGGCGATGGCTTCGATGCCCATGAAGGCGCCAAAGGCGAAGTGGATGCTGCGCACGTGGCCGGAGCAGAACACGCCGAAGCCGGCCAGGAGGACGCCGTTGGCAAACAGCATCGCCAATGCGACGCCCCAGTTGAGGTCCAGCAAGATTTCGGTGACGAGCAGCATGGCGCCGGCGGCTCCGATGAGGACCGCGAACGACGGCCACCAGCGGTGGTCGTTGCCTCCGATGTTCAGGGCTTGGTGGTGGGCGCGCCACAGATGGGATGATGCGAGCATGGCCGCGGCGACGAAGGGCAGCCATGCGCCGGCATATGCCCAGTTTTCGGCGTCTTGGAGGTTCATCAAGTCGAGGACGCCGTAGGTCAGGAAGATGCCGGAGGTGGCCAGCGCCCAGATCATGAGCGTGATGCCGTTGACATTCGTGGTGAGGCGTTCTTCGACGTTGGGCACGTCGTGCAGGGCTTGGGCCGCGTCTTGGGCTGTGAAGGCCATGCTACCCCATGAGCGCCGGGAGGATATGAAACGGGGTCGGACTTTGGCTCGCAGAGTCAACCCCTACATTTCCGATGCAATCGCGAACATGTTCAACAGAGGTGGGCCGCCCCCAAGCGGCCAGACTTCCGGGCAACTGATGGTGCACGGCACAAGGACATGCCAACACCTCTACCACGGTCCTTTTGAATCCTGAACGACAAAGGAAGTGTGTGTACCGACTGACCCTGCTCCTGCTGGTTGCCTCCCTTTCTGGCTGCTTAAGCGAGATTGGCGACGATCTCGGCTTGTCGGAAGCTTCACCCGACCCCTGGGTGCAACCCGACCTTGCCGACGCCACGATTCGTCCCGGCGCGGCGCTTGGCGGGGGCGGATGCACGGGCAACTTCCTCTTCTTGGACGCCGACGGCGCCACCGTGTACATCGGAACGGCCGCCCACTGCGTCAGCGACGACGCCAGCGACGAGGCGACGGACTCCAATGGCTGCGACAGTGCCCGCTACGAGCCTGCCGAACCCGGCACAGTGGGCGTCAACGTCGAGGGCGCCGACCGGCCCGCGATTTTGGCCTACAACTCCTGGTACACGATGCAACAGCGCGGCGAAACGTCTGCCGACGCGTGCAACTTCAACGACTTCGCTCTGTTGGAGCTGCACCCCGACGACGCGGCCAGGGCGCATCCGGCGATGTACAGCTTCGGTGGACCGACCGGGATTGCCAGTGACGAAGCTGCAGGCGACGTCATCTACACCCACGGCGCCACCTCCTTGCGCCCCGATGTGGAACAACTCGATGCGCGTCAGGGCCTCATCGCCCAGCCCGGCACGTGGACCCACGGCACCCTGCAATTGACGCCCGGCCTCCCAGGCGACAGTGGCAGCCCCGTGGTGCGCGCGGACGGTGAAGCCATCGGCATTCTGGTGACCCTCCAAGTGGCGCCACTGCCCCTGAGCAACGGCATCACGGATCTCGGACAGGCCTTGGCCTATGCCAACGACCAAGGCGGCATGGACGTCGAACTGCTGACCGCAGACCTGCTGTAGAAGCCCGCGGCGAGCCCAGCCCCTACATAAGCAGCCCCCAGCGAGCTTCAAGTAGGGCCCGGCCACGTTGGCCCACGTGCGCATCGGCCTTGTGCTCGGCGGAGACCCCCCGTCGCCTGCGGACATGAAATTGCTGGACGCATGCCAAGAGGTCGTCGCCTGCGACGCCGGCGCCCACGCCCTACTGCAAGCAGAGCGCCCCCCGACGATCATCGTGGGCGACCTGGACAGCCTCGACCCGGAGGCATACAAATGGGCGGATGCGCTGGATATTCCGATTCAACGCCACCCCGAAAAGAAGGACCAGACTGACGGCGAACTGGCCCTCGACGTGGTTCTGGGCAAGCAACCCAACGGCGTCATCATCCTCGGCGGCCACGGCGGACGCACGGCCATGTTCCTGGCCAACCTGCGCCTCCTGCGCCGCTGCCACGAAGCCGGCCTCGAAGCCCTCATGCACGGCCAAGGCGAAAGCATCCGCTTCGTCAGTGCCGGCGGCGAATTGAACCTCACCGGCCGCACCGGCAGCACCCTCAACGTCCTGCCCATGGACGGCGACGCCGTCATCAGCCTGATCGGCACCGAATGGGAAGTCGACCACGAGAAGCTCGCGTACGGCTCCTCCCGAGGCGTCAGCAACGAAATCATGGAGGACGGCGCCACCATCCGCGTCCACCAAGGCCTCGTGCTCGTCGTCACCGAAGCGCCGCTCGACTAGGCAAGGCCCATAGCCGAACCCTGACTTGACCCATCATGGCGGAGCTTGCGACCCTGGCCCTCTTGGCCCTGGCCATGGCAGCCGGAGGCTTCGCCGCCCAGTGGGCACGGCTCCCGCCAGCCCTCGGCTACCTGGGTACAGGCATCCTGTTTGGCGTGATCGCCCCCGATGTCGCACCCCACGGTTTGGAACACGCTGCCGAAGTCGGCATCCTGATTCTGCTGTTCCTAATTGGCCTCGAATTGGACCTCAAACGCCTTCGAGAAGCCCTCCGCAGCACGGCCGGCGCCCTGCCGTTCGACATCATGGTCCCCGCCATCCTGGCCATGGCCGTCGGACGCCTCGCCGGCTGGACGTTCCTCCAAGCAGCGGCCCTCGGCATCGTCGTCGCGGTTAGCTCAACCCTGTTTGGCGAACGCCTCACAGCCCGCCCCGGCCACGACCCCAAGGCCCGCCAACGCGTCCTAGGCGTCCTCATTGCAGAAGACGTCGCAGCCGCCGGCCTCATCGCCTTGATGGTCGTCATGGCCACCGGGGGCGGCCTCGCAGCACCCGCCGTCGAAATCCTGCGCACAGCGTTTGCCATGCTGCTGCTGACCGGCCTCGGCGTCCTGGTCGTCCCACGCATCCTGGACGAAGTGGCTCGCCGCCACACGCCGGAGCTGATGGTCCTCTGGAGTGTCGCCCTCATCGCCCTGTACGGCTACCTCGGCACCATCGCCGGCAGCGCCGAACTGGGCGCGCTCATTGCAGGCGTCGCAGCCGCAGAAGCCGGCAGCCGCTACGTGACGCGCAACGCATTGCTTGGCCTGCGCGACCTGGCCGGCGCCCTGTTCTTCTTCACCGCTGGCGTCCTCATCGATCCTGCCGCCGTCTGGGCTGCCGCACCGATTGCCCTAGCCATCGCCGTGGCCTTCCTAATTGGCAAACAACTCGTCCATGTCCCGGCCGCGCTGGCCAGCGGCCTCTCTCTGCCCGCAGCCCTACAAGCCGGGGCCGGCCTGGCAGCCATGGGCGAATTCAACCTGATCCTGGTATCCGTCGCCGAGCGCCAAGGGCTCGCCCACCCCGATCTGCGGCCCCTCGTCGTCGGATCCATGCTGATTCTCTTGCCCACGGCGATGCTGCTGCAACGGTTCGGGCCACACATTGACAAGCAATTCCGGGCGCTTCCGACCCGCATCAAGGATCCCCTCGAACTCATCGCCCGCGCCGTGCGCCGCCGACCAGACAGCAAACACAGCGCCGGCCGCTGGCAAGACCCGTTGCGCCAACTCATCGTCAACCTCGTCCTCCTGGTGGCATGGGGCGCCTTGGCGTTCGCCCTGCAAGGCCGCGTCCCCGAAGTCCCCGGACCCTCATGGTCCCGCACCGCCATTTGGTTCGGCTTGACCCTCCTGATCGCGGCCCCCCTTCTGCGCGGCGCATACCGAGGCTACCGCGACTTGGTTTGGGCCCTCGTGGGCTTGCGCCCCGGCGAACGCGCAGGCGCGGGCAAGGTCCGCGCCCGCCTGGTGGACACTTGGGTCGCCACATCCGTCGTCCTGGTGTTGGCCATCATCAGCATCTGGATTCCGCGTACCCTGCCCGTGCTGGTCGGCGGTGTGTCGGTGGCCCTCCTGCTCGGCGTCGTCGCCTGGCGCGCGCTGAGCAGCTTCCACAAGGCCCTGGAAAGCGCATTGGGCCGCGTCCTCGGGAAGGAAGGCGACACCCAATTCCTCGACCACGTGCTGGACCAATACCCGTGGGGCGTTCGGTTTGCAGCGGTCAGCGTGCCGGCATCCAGCCCGCTCGTAGGCCGCGACTTGCATGCGGCGCGCATTCCGGCCATGACTGGCGCCTCGGTCGCGGCCCTGCAACGGGGCAAACAGGAGACCGTCAACCCGCCCGGCGAAACCGTGCTGCGAGCCAGGGACCAACTCGTGCTGCTTGGCGACGCGAACCAACTTGCACGCGCCGAGGCACTCATCGTCGCACACGGTGAAGCCGTCCGCATGAGCGCCCAGAGCATGAACGCGGAAGTGGCCGAAGTCACCATTTCTGAGGCCAGCCGCTGGGTGGGCCGCCGCCTGGGCGAATTGGGCATCCGACGCGATACGGGGACCCTCATCGTCGGGCGCTTGCCCGCGGACGCCCAACACCCGCAAGCCTACGAGCCCGGCCTCGTCTTGGAAGTCGGCGATCGCCTGATTCTGCTCGGCACCCGATTGCAGATGCAACGGGCGCACGCCCTGGCCGAAGGCATCGAAGAGGCCTGATGGAGCTCTGGGTTCTGGTGGCCCTGGCAGTTGCAGCCGTGCTGGCGGGCTTCCTGGACAGCATCATCGGAGGCGGCGGGGTGATCACGCTACCCGCATTGCTCGCCACGGGACTGCCGCCCCACCAAGCCATCGCCACGAACAAAGTCGTCGGCACCGGAGCCAGCTCCATTGCCACGTGGAACTACACCCGAGCCGGCTTGACCCATCGATGGGCATGGCGGCTCTGGCCGGTCGCTGCCGTGGCCGCAGCGTGCGGCGCCGCACTCGTCCTACGCATTGACGCCCGTTGGGTCATGTGGGCCGTCGTCGCGGTGGTCGCGGCACTTGCGATCTATGTCCTCGCAGCCCCGCAATTTGGACAACAAGACCGCAGTCGATTCACGCCCCGCACCGCTGCACTGGTGAGCCTCGGCGCAATCGCCATTGCGCTCTACGATGGCGCCCTTGGCCCCGGCACAGGCAATTTGTTGCTCGCTCTATGGGTTGCCGCTGCGGGCCTGCCCTGGTTGCAGGCGGCGGCCAATGGCAGGGTCCTCAATTTTGCCAGCAACGTCGGCGCCCTCGCGTTTTGGTCCACGACGGACTTGATCGACTGGCGACTTGGACTCGTCATGGCCGCAGGCACGGTCACCGGAGGTTGGCTTGGCAGCCGCAGCAACATCCGCAGCCAAGCGCGTTGGATTCGACCCCTGTTTGCCGCCGTTGCTGGCGCACTTATCCTGCGCATGGTGTTGGCTTGACGCGATGCCGCGGGCCGCACGAGCGGCCGCGGAGCGACTAGAACTTGCCGCGCACCAGTGCAACCAATCCGAGCACCGCCGTCAAGACCTGGAATTCTGCGCCGCCGCGCATGAAGTGCCAAGGATGTGTGCCCATGCCGCCGGCGCCCGCCAGGTGAAACTGCGCCGCGCCAAGCATGATGATCAGGATGATGGTGCCGGCAACGCGCGTGGTGAGCTCGCTGCGCGCGAATCCAAGCCCGCCCAGCACGACCGCGACGCCGGCAACCACTTCCCCCACGGCGACCAACCAAAACACGGCAGCCGAACCAAAGAACATCGCATCCAACGGACCCTGGGGCGGCGTTCCGTTGGCCAACTTGTCGATGCCATGGTACAGGAAAATGGCCGCCAAAGCGGCCCGAATCAGCCAGTGTAGATGCGGGGCGAGCGCTTCGAGGTCCAGGCGTCGGGCAACGGCGTGATGTGCCATGCCCGGCACGCCGACGCACCATACTTGAGATGCGGCTCCCAGCCGTTGAACGTCATTTCCAACGGTGGGGCCGATACCCTCAAATCCGAGGCCAACTGAAAACCATCCACGGCCTGGGATCCGAGTCGTCGCCGCAACCTTTGCGCGGCGGCCAGGCGGGCCAGAGGTGAATCATGTCCGCCCAGAGCCCCAACACCCGTCAGCCCGAAGAAAACTGGACCAAGTCCGACTTCTTCCAGCGTCCAGTCAACCAAGTCCAACCGACCGCCGATATCGTCAGCCTCGTCGAACAAATGGCGCAAACCAGCGCCCAAGGCCGCCAACTCGGCGAAGTTTGTCGCATTCTGCGCAAGGCGCTCGAAGACCCCGACCGCCCCACCGTCATCCTCGCCACGGCGGGCACGCTGATTTCCACGGGCATGCGCGATTTGTTCACCAAGATGATGGAAGCCGGCTTCATCGATGCCTGGGTCAGCACGGGCGGCTGCATCGACGACGACCTCTACTTGAGCCTCGGTGGACCCGTCGGCCAAGGCCGCCCCACGGTGGACAATCTACTGCTTCGCCACCACATGCTGGACCGGCTCTACGACTCCTACATCGACGAGGACTTCCTGCGCGCCTGCGACGGCTACATCAGCTACCTCGCCGACGCCCCCGAACTGTCCGGACCCAAGACCAGCCGCCAGTTCACCGATTTCGTTGGCGAATCGATCAACACCGGCCGCGAATTCAACGACCTGCGCGCCCAGAACAAAGGCGTCCTGGCAGCCGTCAATGAATTCCAAGTGCCCCTGTGGATTCCCGCCTTGACCGACTGCTCCATGGGCATCGGCCTGTGCATCAACCACTGGCGCCACACCCGTGCCGGCACCCAGAAATCGTTCATCCACGACCCCGTCGCGGACAACTGGGAAATCACCCAACTCAAGGGCAACAGCAAGAAGAGCTGCGTCATCTACCTCGGCGGCGGCGTCCCCAAGAACTTCGTCAACGACTGCGAAGTCGTCTGCGAGACGACGGAGTACACGGACCGCGAAGGCCACGAGTACGCCGTCAACATCACCATGGACCGCCCGGAATGGAACGGTCTGTCCGGCAGCACCCTCGAGGAAGCGCAAGCCTGGGGCAAGGTCCACGCGGAAGCTACCAAGGCAACCTGCTACGCCGACGTCATCATGGCCTGGCCCATCGTCGCCAACTACCTGCTGGCCACCTGCGAACCCCGCGAACGCCTCAACCCGAAGTGGAACGGCAACGAGCTCATCGAGCTTGGCGGCAAGCCCATTGCGCGGCGCGAAGGCGACTTCGTGGAAGCCCCGCCGGTGCCCGACGCCGTCGGTTACGTGACCGCGTAGCCGCAACGGTGGCCTTTTGCCACAGAAGCCGGTGAATCGCTTGTTGCCCGGCGCCAAGGCCCCCGCGCTCACTGACCTTCCAATGATCAAGGAGGCCCGAGCGGAGCGCCTGCGCGCAGCCGGTGTCGACACGATTGAGAAGCTGTGGAAGGCAGACATCGAAGCACTGGGCGCCCACCCGGCTTTCGAGAACGATCAAGGCTTCTTGGGCCAAGTTCCCTTGCTCCAAGGCTTTGCCCAGGCCCACGCCGAGAAGCAACCACTCATCTACGCCGCCGATCCGCGCATCTACGAATTGCAAGAGCCCATCATCCACATGGACTTGGAATTCGACGGCCCCGCCAGCGAGATCTTCCTGTACGGCATGCTCGACCATGAATCGGGCAAAGTGACGAGCTGGTTCGAGCACACCCGCCGCGGCCAGGAAAAGCTCCTGCGACAGTTCCGGGACCTGTGCAAAGACGGCGCCACCATGGTGACCTGGGGCGGCGCCAGTAGCGACACCGTCCAATTGCGTCGCGCCAGCGAGAAGTACGGCATCAGTCCAAAATGGGTGGATCAAGTCAACTGGTTCGACCTGCAGACGGAAGTCGTGTACACCGGCAATCCGGAGACCCAGCGCGTCTACCTGCCAGTTTCGAAGTTCAAGTCCGAACGCGTTGCCCAATTCTTTGGCTACGAAAAGCCGCGCCTGAAAGTCAAGGACGGCTACCATGCCCTGCGATTGTACCGGACGTTCAAGCGGCGTCCCGATCCGCGGATTCGTGACGACTTGGTGGCCTACAACGCCGAAGACATCCACCACACGCGCATCATTCTCAACGGCCTACGGGCGCTGATGAAGGACGCGTAGGGCCGCGGCAAAAAGCACGGCAGGCAGGAGCCACGGCCCCGGCGATTCTTGTTGCGGGCTGCCCGACACATCACCAAATCCGTTGCCAACAAGGATGTTGTTGCTCAGCGTCACATTGCCGCCGTCCCGCACACGGATTCCATAGCCGCCGTTGCTGGCCGCTTCGTTTCCGCGCGCCACCAGGCCTTCGCCGTGCAAGTCGAATCCGTCTCCGCCGTTGGCCTTGGCAACGTTGCCTCGCAGCACGAGCCTTTCGACGGCATAGGCTTGGATGCCGATTTCATTCTCGGTGGCCGTCACGGCACGCACGTCGCCGCCGATGTTCAGCAAGCCGAGACCCACGCCATTGCCGGCCACATGCATGCCGTCAATGGTGACGTTGCCTCCGTCGCGCACGACAACGCCGCCGCGGTTGGCATCGCTGCGGATGTCGCTCAAGTCCACGCGATCGACGCCTTGGATGTGAAGGCCGTTGGCTCCGTTGTCGTGCAAGCGCAGCGCTTGACCAAGCCAGGACCCACCATGGCCGACCACAAGGATGCCCTCCTGTCGATTGCCATGGGCTTCGACATCTCGAATGTCCCCCCGCGTGCCCTCCTGGTAGATACCGACGCGGTTGTCCAGCGCTTGGCCGCTGGTGACCGTGGCGGGGCTATCGAGCAAGAACAGTCCCGTGGCATCATTGTCGCGCACCAGGACATTGTGGAAGGAGCCCGCAACGTTCCAGGCCACGATGCCTCGACCTGTGTTGGCGCCTTGGTCGGCTGCGCTGCCGACTGCGTTCAAGCCGCGGGCATCCAGTCGCGTCAAGTTACGCAACCAAACGCCGTCCCCCTGCGTCTCCGCGACGACCACGCTGATGAGCGCGACATCACTCGCCCCCTGGATGCGGATGCCTTGGTCCTGGCCATGCACGTGGAGCCCTTCGAAACGCAGGAACCGACCCCCCGTGGCTTGGATTCCCGGCCCGTCGCCTGTCAACGTCGCACCTCGTACCAGGACACGCTGACTGTCCGTGATCATGAGGTTGAACGGACTGCTTCCTTCGGAGGTGGACGTGAGCCGTTCGATGCGCAAGTCGCGCGCCTCGTCGGCCCAGAAAGCGTGCCGCTGTTTCTCCATCTCAATGTCTTGGAATGTCACGTTGCGTGCGTCCAGGACTCGAATGCCAGCATAGAACGGCACGTGAATGCCGATGTCGCGTAGGACAACGTGTGCTTCGGTGCCCTCGATATGAATGGCCGCGGGTTGGGCGAGGTCCAACAAGTCCGGCTCGATGTCCCAGCCTTCGATGATGTACGGATCGTCTGCTGTTCCTGTGCCGCCGCTGACACCGTTGCCGGGATTCAGGAAGTCGCGATCGCTGACGATGCGGATCGGGCCGTGCGGCTCGGCCACCGCAGGGGCGACGAGCAACAGCAGGAGCCACCAGGCCCGCATCGGGCGCCCAGGGAAGGCCGGTGATTTAGGACTGCTGGGCCATGTGGATGACGCGCTGCGGGAACGGAATCTCGATGCCCGCGTCACGCAGCGCCCGTTCCACGACGGTATGCATCTTGTCTTGGTAGCGACGCTTGTCCACGAAATGGGGGAACCAAGCCCGCAGATGCCAATTGAGGGCACTATCGCCAAAGCCCTGGAACAGCGCCTCCATGCGCTGGTCCGTCATGACGCCCGGCACCTGCTTCAGGGCTTCCAACATGACGGCGCGCGCTTGTTCGACGTCCGTGCCGTAGGCGATGCCGACGTCGATGCCAATGCGATAGCTGGTGTCCGGGAAGCTGTGGTTCACGACGGGGTTGCTGCCGATGAGGCTGTTGGGAACCACAACCATGCGGTTGTCGCGGGTCCGGATGCGCGTCGTGCGCAAGCCGATGTCCACGACGTCGCCCCAGGTATCCAATTCTTGGATTTCGATGCGGTCGCCTTCCCGAAACGGTTGATCCAGGATGATGAAGACACCGGCAAACAAATTGCCCAAGGTGTCCTGTGCGGCAAACGCGATCACCAGGCCACCGACGGCGCCGCCGGCTGCGATGAGCGTCATGTCGACGCCGAGGGCTGACAAGGTGAACCAAGCCCCGGCAAACAGGATGACGATGCCGCCGAGGTTCTCGAACAAGGGAAACAGCTTGTCGTCGAGTTTGCTCTGCGTCTTGCTGGCGACCCGTTCCGCTTGCTCGCGGATGATTTCATTCCAGACGCGATAGAGAACCACGGTGACCGTGAGGTACAGAAACACCGTCCAAGCAATGCCCAGCAACCGATCGGCGAAGCTCGGCAATGCGAAAGCACGGATGCTCTGGACGGTTCCTTGCACGGCGATGAGCACGAACGCTGGAACCGTCACGATGCGCACGACGTGATCATCAATCTGCGTCTTCGTCCATCGTGTGAAGGTCTTCAGCACCGGATTGAGCGCAATCGCCACCGCCAACCCGATGGCCACCCAGAAGGCGACATTGAGCAGGAACACGCCCCATTGGCCGTCCAGCGGCGCCGGCAACGGATTGTCGAAACGATCCAAAACGAGCCCCGGGCCATTGGATTCCGCGGTCGCGTTGACAGTGTCATTCTGGGCCGCCACGCCTGGAAGCAGGAGCAACAGGACAAGCCAGGTCCGCATCAAGACGCGATGCGCCGCCCCGCCATTCAAGGCTTCGACTGGATGGCCAGGCCTTCCTCGAGACGCCACACATGGTCGCCGAGTCGGTGGGCTTCGTCGTGATCGTGGGTCACCCATAGGGCGGGCACTCCGGCTTCGGCGAGCAACTCCCGCACGCGGGGGCCCAATTCGTCGCGCAAGTCGCGATCCAGTGCAGAAAACGGCTCGTCGAGAAGCACGGCGCGTGGCTTGGCGGCCAGGGTACGCGCTAGATCGACACGTTGGCGTTGGCCTCCAGAGAGTGCATCGACGGCGCTGTCGGCGCGGTCGCGAAGGCCCACCAAGTCAAGCCATCGCAGTGCTTCTGTTCGATGTTCCACGTGGGGTACGCCGCGATAGCGCAACCCAAAGGCAACGTTCTGCCAGACATTGAGGTGCGGAAACAACGTCGGTTCCTGGAACAACAAACCGACCCGGCGGCGATGCGGCGGCAGGTCATCAATGGCTTGACCATTCAGGCGCACTTGGCCCTCGTGGCCCGTCAGCAGCCCCGCAATGACGCGCAACAAGGTGCTCTTGCCACATCCACTTGGGCCAAGCAAGAACCCGCTTTCGCCGTCGGCGACGGTGAGCTGCACGCCGTTCAATGTGGGCGGGAAGCCAGGATACGTGTAGCGCACGTCATACAATTCGAGCGTCATGCCACCTCCTTGCGCTCTGCCACAAGGAAGGCCATGATGACCATGCCCATCAGGATCGTGGTCAAGGCGAGACTCTGCGCGTGCATCAGCAAATCAAAGGGCAAATCGTGTTCGCTGATCCAGACGCTGATGCCCATGTTGTCGCGACGCATCAGGAGCAAACTGGCACCGAAGTCGCCAAGGCTCAATGCCGCTGCGAAGGCGGCGCTGGTGGCAATCGCGGGACGCAGTAAGGGCCATCGCACGCGCCATTGGACGTGCCATGGCGTGGCGCCGAGAAGCCGCGCGGTGTCATCGAGGCGCCGGTCGTGTTGATCGAGTGCGGGCACCAGAATCCGCGCGACGAATGGGAAGGCAACGAGAGTGTGCACCAAAACAATGGCTAGAGCTTGACCGCGCAAGTCGAGCCAAGATCCGGCGCCGAAGGCCAGCATGTAGCCAAGGCCGAGCAAGACACTGCTGATGCCGAGGGGGAGCACCGCCAGAGGTTCCGCCAGGCGCCGCCAGCGGCCGGCTCCCTTGAGCGCCATGGCCAGGCTCCAGGCCAGGAACAAGGCAAGCGTCGCGCTCAGGGCTGCATACCCAAGACTGAGCCCCATGGCCCGGGGCAAGTCAAAGCCCGAGAGATGGCTTGGGTGACTGGGATCCAGGAGTGCTTGCCATCCTCGGAGGGTCCATGCACCGCGCACGCGGAAGCTGCCGACGAGAACGGCAGCAACGGGAAGCAGGCCAAGCAAGGTTGTGCCCCACGCGATGATGGCGGAGCCGCGCCGGGCGGGGCGAGGCGATTCCGTGCGTTCATGGCGCTTGGCCAAGCCAAAGTAGGCCCAGAGCAGCAAGGCGTTGAGCAAGAGTTGGACAATGCCGACGGCGGCGGCGCGTTCAGGTCGTGGACGGATGCCGGCCAGATTCTGATAGATCAGGGTCTCCGGCGTGGCGAGCCCGTCGCCCAGGAACAAGACGACGCCGAAGCTGGTGAAGCTAAACAGCCAGACCAGCAGCGCGACGCTGGCAATGCCGGGGGCCAGCAGCGGCATTGCGACACGCAGGAACGCCATCGCCGGGGACGCCCCCAGCAGCATGGCGCTTTGTTCGAGTTGATGCGGCCGGCGCTCCAAGTTGGTGTGCAAGACACGGGCGGCGAACCCGTAATTGTAGTACGCGTGGGCGATGACGACGGTGGCCAGCGGGCCCCAGGCTGCCATGAGATGTGTGCCTGCCAAATCGGACATCCATCCGCGGGGCCCAAACAGTTCCCGCATGGCGTTGATGACGACAAAGACTGGCAGGACGAACGGCATGGCATGCAAGGCGAGGTGCCCACGGCGCCACGGCACGTTGCGGGTGTGATGGAACCAGGCCAGGGGAACGGCGATGGCGAGGGTCAGCAGGACGCTGAGCGTGGCTTGCCAGGCGGCGCCGAGGAGTCGCTCCCGTGCATAGTCGTCTGCCAGCCAGCGCCAGCCATCCGCGTCGGCAGCGCCCAAAACGAGCGCCAAGGGGTAGGCGAGAAAGAGGAGAAGGAATGCGGCTGGCGCGAGACCTAGGCGCAGTCGTGCTGTTCGCACAGGTCGGTCCAGGCGTCAAGCCAGGCGTCCAGGTTTGCGCCGATGTGCTCGTAGCTCAGGTCGGCCACTTCGAAGCTGCCCGGGGTGGGGTCGACGCCGCCGTAGACGTCGGACACGTCGATCGTGTCGACGACGGGGTAGACGGCCAGGTCGCGGGCGGCGTGGATCTGGAAGTCGTCGGTGAGCGTGAATTCAATCCACGCTTGGGCGACGGCCAGGTCCTTGGTGCCCTTCAGGATGCCCATGGTCTGGATTTGGTGGAAGGCACTGGGGCCGTCCAGGACGACCGTGGGCAGTGCGCTTTCGTTGCTGCCGTAGTGGCCGCCCGGGGCGTAGTCGCAGACGCTGGGCGTGTCACGGGGGCACACTTCGTCATAGTACCATTCGTAGGCCGGGCTCTCCGTGTAGCTGGTCACAATGGGGCGGTCGCCGATGTGGCCTTCTTCCCAGATGCCGTAGCCGCCAGAGTAGTAGGTCACGTAGGCTTCGGTCCAGTCGGGGGTCACTCGGACGCCGCCGGTGTACAGGTCATCCCAGTAGTCGAGCCAGTCGTAGGGGTTGTTGGGGCCTTCTTCGCCGAAGGTCGCGATGGTGATGAGCATGAAGCCGAGGCCGGGCGTGCTCAGGCGGGGGTCTTGTGTGACGAACAGGCAGGCGGCGGCGCGCACGTCCGCTAGGTCCTCGATGAGGGTCGTCACATTGTCAGGCTCCGTGGTCGCCTTGGGCGTGGGGCAGCCGTCTTGTTCGTGGGTGTCGAGCAAGTCGCTTTGTTGGTCGACGTTCAGCGCGATGTAGCCGTGGTCCACGGGCGTGGCGGGCCATTCGTGATCATGGTCGTCCATGTCCTCGTGGCTGTGGGCAAAGAAGCGGTAGGCTTCCGGCACGCGGCTGGCCAGTTGCGGCGTGTACGGCTCCAGGACACCTCCGTCCAGGGCGGTCTTCAGGAGGACGTTGTCGATGCCGTAGATGATGTCGAATTCGGGGTCGCCGGCGTCGCGGATGGCACGGTTCAGGGCGCTGCCCGTGTCATCTTCGCTGGTGCAAGTCACTTCGGCGCCGGTGAGTTCTTCGAACCGGGCTGCGGCGTCGGCGCAGACCGGGAAGGCACCGTGGTCCAGGATGTCCAAGGTGGCACCGCTCAGGTCCGGCCAGGTGATGTCATCGGCGTCGGCGGCACCGTCGGGGGCGTCGAAGTTCAGGCTGTCGAGCGGCCGGTCGAAGGGGTCGCTGCCGTCGAATAGGTCGAGGCACCCAGCGAGGGGCACCAGCATCAGGGTCAGGAGGATTGGTTTCATCAGAGGGCCTCTTGGAGTTGTAGCATGTGGTGGGCGACGTCTTGGGCGCTCGTGCCTGCCAGGTAGAGGCAGGGTTCGATGCCCAGGGCGCCGGGATCATGATAGACCTTCGTGCGGTTGTCGACGGCGGCCATGAAGCGGGCGTCGACGTCAGGTCCGGGGGGAAGGGTTTGGATTTGCCAGCCAAGGCCGACCGCGGCGTCGCGGATGTGCGGTGCCCCGAAGACATTGGCCATGGCCTGGATGTCAGGTTGGACCGCGCGCAGCGCAAGCAGGCACGTGGCCAAGTGGTGGGAGCCGCCAAGGACGGGGGCACGGGGGGCCAGCAGTTGCTCGCCGTCGCGGATCATGCGAGCCGGGTAGGCCAGGATTTGGGCAGGAGTCGTCGCGTTGCCAACGGCGCGGGCCAGGTTCATGCCGATCTGGGGAAGAATCTGCAACGGCGGTGCGGCCAGCAGGCGTCGCTCAGCCAAGAGCAGGTCATTCATGGCGTCGGTGCCCGCGTCGTCGTGGAGGGTTTGCAGGGTGGTGCAGCCGACGTCGGGTGTCGGATTGCCGCTGGCGTGGCGCATGACGTCCTGTGCGAGGCGGTGGACAACCACATCGTCGTCGCCGGGACGGGTCAGGTACTTGCTGACCATGGCTTGGCTGACGCCGAGGGCCTGGGCGGCCTTGTTTTGGCTCCAACCTTGGGCGACGAGGTTGCGCGCAGCTTCCGCTCGAACCCGAGGGAAGACCCCTTCGGCGAGCTGGAAGCATGCAGGAAGCACAACCGAGCCAGGTGGTTTCCTATCAAAAGGTTATGACTGGGAGTTGGGGGCTTCGACGGCCTTCTCACGGGCCGGGCGCGCTGGCCGACGCGCCGCGGGGCTCGACTCGACCACGAAGTAGCAGACCTGGGCGCCATCCTGAATCGATTTGACCAGGGAAGCCGACTCCATTTTGCGCAGATGCCAGCGGACCGTGCCCGGATTCATCTCCAAGGCATCCGCCATGGTGCGCTGGTTGCAACCAGGATGGGCTGCCAAGTGATCCAGAATGCGCTGGGCGTTCGGATTCTGCACGGCGGCGTTCTTGATGGCCTGTTCCTTGACAGCCACGCCGCCACGCGTCGGGTAGTAGAGGCGGCGACCCTGGACCTTCTCGGTCTTGATGAGGCCAGCCATCTCCAATTTGCGCAAATGCCACTGGGTGTTGGTCACCGCGGTGCCGTGGCGGTTGGCCAATTCCCGCAGGTGCACGCCGGGGCTTGCCTCCACTTGATCCAGGAGGGACCGCCGCATCGGGTGTTCCAGGACATTGGATTCATCGATGTGTCGCAGGCCACCGACGCCCAGGAACCAGGCGATGCCAGCGGCTGCAGCGAGGCCCAGGCCGCCCAAACCGAGGCCCCAGACGAGGCCGTTGTCCCAGGCGGGCCCGTCTTGTCCTTCATCGACCGGCAAATCCTGGCTTGGCGCCGGATCTTCGGGCAACAGCTCGCCTTGCGCGGCGACGTGGCCTCCCAAGAGGAGCAGGGCGGTCAATGGCAGGATCAGACGGTTCATGGGATTCACTCCGGCGTGGGATTGCTGCCGGCGGCGGGGCCGGACGTGGGGGCACCTTCCATCGTCTCCAAGGCACGGTCGCCAAGGGGCGTGTTGTAGAAGCGGGAGCCCGTTTCTTGGACCAGCTCGTCCAGAAGGCCCGCGTCGCGCAGCTTGCGCAGGTGCCAGCGGACGGTGCCGCCGTGGATGTTGAGCGCCTCACTGATTTGGCGAGTGGTGCTGCCCGGGCGGCGCTGGATGCGGCCGAAAATGTGGCGGGCGTTCTCGTTTTGGAGGCTGGTGATGGCGCGACTGACGCGCTTGATCTCGATGCCGCCGTCAACGGCGTAGAAGACGCGGTAGCCGCCCACGCGCTCGGATTTGACGAGTTCTGCCGACTCGAGCTTGCGGATGTGCCACAGGATGCTGGAGGTCTTCATGGCAAATTCCTCCGAGAGTTGCTTCAGATGCGCGCCGGGGTTGCCGCGGATGAAACCGTAGAGCATGCTGCGCTGCGGATTCTTCAGGGCCTCCTTGGGGGAAATGTAGCGGGTCACCGCAAAGAAGCCGCCAACAGACAGGACGGCGAGCGCGGCGCTGCCGACGCCCCACAAGGCGACGTCATCTCGGATGGCACTGGCGACACGGTCGGAGAAATCCGGTTCACCATTGCCAAGTCCAGGACCTGCTTCGGCTTCCGGTTCCTTGTCCGACGGGTCGACGAGGTCCCAAATCTGTTCCGTGGCGCCAAGGTCTTCGGTCGCCTCGCGGCCCACTTCCGTCGTGGTGTCGACCACGGCGCCGGCGGTTTGTTGCGCGGCATCGACGGGGTCGAAGACAGGCTGGGCCATGGCCGCAGGGGCCAGGAGGAACGTGAGGAGGACCATCCAGTGGGCGGTCTGCATCAACCCCATGTCTGTTGTCATGAGATAAGGGGTTTTTGGCAGCGGGACCAACACAGGCGCCTTGGAGGGGCTTGCGTTGGTGATGTCATGAAAACAATTCAGGCTGCATCGAGGCCGTGAGGGCCGATGCGGAACCGGGCGCTGCGCCCTTCTTCGATGCTGCGATGCTTGAGGACCGTGGCCTTGCGGCCCCCATCGGGCTTCTTCTGAAACCGGACGAGCGCCTTGACCATGTGCTCCATGATCCGCCTCGCAAAGGGCTGCGTCGCATCCTCCCCACCGTAGACTTGACCCGTAACCAGCACCGGAATGCGATGCTTGCGAGCGTGCCCGGTCAAGTGATGAAGTTGTTTGAACAGACTCGCGCTGGCTTCCTTCTCGCTGTCATCGATGTGGAGCCGGTAGTGCATGTTGATGCTGTCCACGACGATCAAGCCAACATCGCGCAGGAGCGCGGTCTTCTCGACCATTTGCTCTTGTTCTCGAATGGAGAAAGGCGAGAAAAACAGGATGCGGTCCGTGTCGGCGCGGATGTCGGCGCCAAACACCTGCTCCAAGCGCTGGGAGCTGACGCCTTCGGTGTCCACGTAGGCGACGCGGCGGCCGCTGGCCGTCACCTGGCGCGCGCATTGCAAGGCCAGATTGGTCTTCCCGCTGCCACCTTCTCCGAACACCAGCGTGATGGCGTCGCGTTCCAGGCCGCCATCCAGGAGGGCGTCGAGAGCCGCGCAACCGGTCGAGAGGTGCGTGGCGGCCTGGGGCGATTCAGGG
Source organism: Thermoplasmatota archaeon (assembly GCA_049617695.1). Lineage (GTDB taxonomy): Archaea > Thermoplasmatota > E2 > JACPAO01 > JAHFTW01 > JBFKXH01. Next base: position 84,187 of record JBMZJT010000002.1, read on the forward strand.
GCTTCCTGGGCGGGCGCTTCGTCCTGCACCCGCGGAGCATCCGCCTCAGGGGCCATTTCCGTAGATTCCTCGACCACATCCGCAGCGCCGGCCGTTGCGTCGGCGTCGTCCCCGTCGCGGGAGGTGTCGGCGCGATCTGGACTGCCGGGCGTTTCCACCTTGGGCAACGGCTCCAGGGGGGCTTCCAAGTCGACGGGCGTGCCATGACCGTCGGTGAAGCCAGGCAAATCTGGTTCCTCCGTGTCGGTCACGAAGGCGCCAAACCGACTGGACACTTGGACCCCATGGTCCAGGCCCCGTTCACAGGCGCAGGGAGGACAGTTCCCGAGGGCGGAACCAGGTCACCTTGCTCGCCGTCAACAAGCGCCTGGCTTCGGCGTCCGCTTGCTCCGCAACGCAAAGAATCTGATCCACATCCATCGACTTGGCGAGCTTGACGAGACGGTCGGCCTCCTGGACATCCAGGCGCTCCAGCACGCGCACGACGAGATGGCTTGGCGCCTTGGCGCGTTCGGCGGCCAAATCGATGTCCAAGTCCCCGCCAGGGTCCATCAGGACATCATAACCCAGAATGCTGAGCTTGCGCGCGACGGCATCCTTTGCCGATTCGCCGGGGCGCAGCTCTTGGGCCCGGCTGGTGAGTTGATCCACGCGACCTTGGAGCCGATCCACTTGATCGCGAGTGCCGATGGCCGCCGCGACGGCTTCGTGGGCCGCACCTCGAGGTTCGGTGCCGCGGAATCGATCCATGCGGCTGGGAATCTCGGCATCCTGGGTCAACAACGGCTTGGGGGCCGCTTCGGAGGCCAATTGTTCGATGGCACCACGGCCCGTGGACATGGTTCCGACCCGCTTGGCCCGGGCAGCTTCCACGGCGGCCAATCGGGCCTCGCGCTCCTGTTGCTTGGCCTGCTCCCTTTCGCCCATGCGACGATCCAAGTCGCGCATCAATTGGCGCCGTTCGGCTTCCTTGCGACGGCGCTCGGCTTCTTCGGCTTCGGCGCGTTCCTTGGCGATGCGCAGCCGGCGTGCTTCATCCTGCCACGCCTTGCGCATTTCCTGGATGACGTGGTCGGCCTCCAAACGCACGTGATCTTGGTTGGCGATCAGGTACACAGCTGCGACGTCGGCGACGCGGGGGCCTTCCAATTGGCTGCCCATGGCATCGGCGATGTCGTTGAGATGCGATTCCTGCACATCCTTGACCGATTCCACGGGAATCCGAATGGCCAGACGCCAGCGGCGGCGGGGGTCACGCTCGGAGCGGTACAATTGATGGGTCAGTTCGTCCGGCATGCGTTGGCGCAGATCCGCAATCTCCTGGCGATCCAGGGCGACGCGTTCCGTCATCAAGTCCTGCAAGGGACCCGCATACACCTGGGCGATGCGAGATTCTCCGATGAGGATGCAATGGGTCATCGCGGCCACATCTTGGGGGTCCAGGAAGTCCACGGCGGCTTCGACGTCATTGACCGGGTCGGGCTCGGCGCGAGGGACACGAACCACGAGAATGCGGCGGTCGCCTTCATCCACGAGTCGGGCACCGTATCGAGGGGCAAGTTCCTGACGCCAGGTGGCCAGCTCGGTCGCCGGCACGGCAGCGTGCATCGCCATCAGGAGACCCAAGTCGGAATTGGCTCATGATGCTTCCCGTTGGCCCCTACCGCCCGTCTGAGCAAGCCGG
>JBMZJT010000003.1:0-28396 GCA_049617695.1 Thermoplasmatota archaeon
GTTCATCAGGGGCACGGGCAGGACGCGTCCATTCTGACCGCCCAGGTACATGTGCAGGGGCACGCCCAGCTCGTCGGCGGCGGCGCGGGCCGTGGCCATGCTGATGCCAAGGATTGCATTGGCGCCGAGCTGGCCCTTGTTGTCGGTGCCGTCGGCTTCGAGCATGGCACCGTCGATGCCCGCTTGGTCAAAGACATCGTAGCCGTCGAGCAAATCGGCGAGTGTGTCGTTGACGTTGGCCACCGCTTGCAGGGTGCCCTTGCCGAGGTACCGGTCGCCGCCGTCGCGTAGTTCGACCGCTTCGTACTTGCCGGTGCTGGCGCCGCTGGGGACGAGGGCGCGGCCAAAGGCCCCGGTCTCGGTCACCACTTCGGCTTCCAGCGTCGGGTTGCCGCGGCTGTCCAGGACCTCACGTGCATGGATGGAACGAATCGAACTCAAGGGGCCTCATCCGCGCGACCGGGACGGGACTCAAAACGGTTGGGAGGCAAAAGTCAGCTTGACGACGCGCCGCGGGCCCAAGACAAGATAGAAGGGAAGAGGGGCAAGCAGAGCGTCGACTCCGCGATGGCTTAGTCGAAGGAGACCGCCTGGGCTTGGGACTTCTCAACGAGTTCCTTCGGGTTGCCAAAGGTGTCGATGAGGTTCCAAACCAGGCGCAAACCCAGCATGACCACCGCGGCCAGGGCGACGACGGGCAACACGGCACTGTAGGCGGCAAAGCTCGGCAACGCATCAAGCACGGCTTCTTCGGCCGGGCGCCAGGTCTGGAAGGCCATGGCGAGAATCAACTGGACGACAGCCCAGGGAAGCGTGATGACGTTGGCCAATTGGAAAGCACCGAAAATCTTCGTCACGATGCTGACGCCCGTGACGCTCGTGATGACGTGGCCCAGGGTGGCAAAGGCCCCGACGAAGAAGGCAACCCACGCCGCAGCGATGGTGACCTTGATGGTCATGGCGAGCCCTTGGAAGACTTCGGCGCCGTCTTCGGTCGACTCCGCGTAGGCCAAGATGCCAAGCGTGTTGCCGCTGCTGGTGCTGCCGCCTGCGGACCAGAATTCGTAGGTGCCTTCGCAGCCTTCGGCTGCGCAAGAGGCGCCATTGGCCGCGCGCTCATCTCCGTTGATGGCTTGGATGCTCAACGGCATCACCAGCAAAGCAGCCAGGACAATGACCGCCAGGAACGGTGCGCGCAGGATGTTCTGGGCCTTCATGCGCAGGTCATCGTTGCGAGTCACGACGTTGCCCATGATTTTCAGGAGGAACGCGAGCGCCACGATGCTGCCGGTCGCGGTGATCACCGGGCTGATGATCCACAGGCGCGTCGCGTCGCTGGCACCTACGAGGCCGAGGAACGTGGTGAAGCCCGCGCCGACGTGGAACAGGCTGGCGGTGCCCGCAAAGAAGGCGCCCATGGCACCGACGAAGCCGAAGCCCCAACCAAGGAAACGGGCGGCCGTGGTCGGCAAGGGCACGAAGCCAAGAATCACCAAGACCAGCGAACCGACGAGGGCCAAGATGAGCCCCGTCATGATGAGGCCCAAACCCGACAAGCCGTATTGATCCGGTGCCGCCTTGAGACGATCGCCCATGTCCTTGAGTGACAGGGTTTCGTCGTCGATGCCCGCATCGTTGTCAGCAGCGCTGTAGTCGACGACGGCGAACGGCACGGCGAGGTGCACGATGAGCAAAGCAATGGTGAGGCCGCCTGCAACAAGCGCGGGCGTGCCGTAATGACCGACCATGGCCGTGACTTGACGTGGCCCACAAAGGCGTTTCTTCTATTGGCTGGCTGGGATGGGGCGGGCCAAGACGCGTTGGACGCCACCCAAGATCTGCCGGGCCATCCAGTACAAGGGCAGCAAGAGCAACACCGGGAAGAACGCCGGCAAGAACCGCGTTTCGGTGCCGTCGCCGACCATGATCCAGCCGATGATGTAGGCAATGACGGCCACGATCAGCAGGAGGCCGACGGGCAAGAGCGTAAGGCGGGCACCCGTGGTCCAACGCAAGGGCGCACCGTTGCTGCTGGCGGTCGCCGCTAGCAAGCGCATCCATCCGGCGGCGAATGCGGCCCAGGCGAATGCGAGTTGGAGGTGCAGGGCGACGTTGAGGCCGTCAAAACCTTCCGGGAATCGGACGCGGCCGTCCGGGTGTGCTTCGGCGGGGGTGACCGATTGGACGTCCTCGGCGGAGAGCCAGAACGGCGCTTCGTCATCGTAGGGCAGTTGGGCGCCCAAGGCATCACTGACGCCGTCGGGAATCATGGCGATGCTCCACGGTAGCACCAGGACGCCTGCCATGAAGACCAAGCCGCCCAGGCCCAAGCGAATGGCCTTGGTGGCCTCATCACGCAGTCCATCGCGGGCTGCGACGACACGCAAGGCGACACTGCGAGCTTGCCAGAGGCCGTAACCGGCCAGCACCGTCACGATGACAGGGCTCAGCGACCAGAACGACGCCACGAATTCATTGCTGCCGAGGCGCCCCAGGAAGGTCGCAAAGCCGGTTCCGACGCTGTAGAGACTTGCCATGGCTGCAATGGCCAGGCCCACGGACGCCACGCAGGATGCACCGGCGCCAATCCAGCGCGCCGCCGTCACACTCAGAGGTTGGAAGCCCAGGAAGACCAACAAGCCGCTGCCGGCGAGCGCGACAACGAGGCCGGCCAGAACCAACGACGGGCTGGCGTTGAGGGATGTGCGCCCGGCTTGATCTTCGGCATGCATCATCACGTCGCCCCGACTGACCCAATCCGATTCAGGTGCCGCCGGTCCGCCAAAGTCGACGAGGCCGTAGGGCACGATGAAGTGCACCAAGACCGCGGCGATGACGGCAATGAGCAGGCGAATGGACGGGAGTCCGAAGTGGCCGTTGCTCATGTCAGTCGTACTGGATGGGTTCAGGGAAGCGATCCACGACGAGGCGGTCTTTTTCGGCGCCCAGGCGTCGGATGGTGCCCACGGTCGGGGGCAGCATGAGGCCGATGGGAATCAAGGCCAGCAAGGGCACCCAAGCCGGATCGGCGGGGATGCGCTCGTTGGCACCGGAGAGGAACACGGCAACGAGAATCGTCGCGAATGCCGCACCCAGCGCGGTGAGCAAGCCCAGCGTGGCCCCACCCAGTTCGAGGCTGCGGGCGACGTACTTGTCTTCTTCTTCCAGGCGCCACAGGCCGACGAGGCCTAGGAGCGTGGCGGTCGCGGATGCAATGAAGACCGCCATGGCAACGCCGTGCGTCCAGGCGACGTCGTCGTATTGGCTCAGGCCATTCTCGCCGGTACTAGCCGCCAAGGCTTGGCTATCCACATGGAGGCGGGAGGCGTCGTAGGCGCTGATGAGGAACAAGTCGACATCTTCGGCTTGGGCGGTGCTGGTGGCATCGACGGTTTCTTCGACGGCCCAGGGCACGGTGGGCAGGACGGCCAGGACCACGAGGCCAAGAATGGCGACGCGAGCGTGTGCCGTAGCGCCGGGGGCCGTACGCTCTTGCGCCAATTCACGCAGCATCCAGACCATGGCGACAATGATGAGGCCCATGATGAGCACGGGCGCGATGGGAACAAACCACGCATGGTGATCCAGGGGTTGCAGGTCTGTGAAGCGCTGCGGGGGCCCGTCGCTGCCAAAGCCGGCGTGGAACACGCTCACGACGCCGCGACCCGTCCAAAGGGCCGCCGCGCGCAGGCCGATGGCCGCACCCAGGGCTGCCACACCGGCACCGATGAAACGGCCAGGCGTCTTGAGGCGCCAGGCAGCCCCGAGGCCGAGGACCAGCAGGACCTGACCGAGGAGCCAGATGCCCATGGACGCGCCGGGGACCGGGTCCACATCGAGGTTGGATTGGGCGTGGCGCGTCAGGACACCATCATCCGTGATGCCCAGGGGCACCATGATGTGGGCCACGAGCGCCAGGATGGCCAACAGGGAAGCGTAGGCGGTCTTGTGCTGCATAGAACGCCCTTCGACGTGGGGTCCGTCTCAAAACGTTTGGGCTCGCAATCCTGAACTGAGTGCGTCCAAGGACGCTGCCAATTCGTCGGCCCCGACGCCCAGGCCGATGCGGACGTGACCCGGCCCCATGAAGAGGTCGCCAGGCACGGTGAGGACGCCATCGCGCAGGAGCCGTTTGGCCGTGGCGAGGCTGTCCGGCATGGGGGCGAACGCGACCAGTCCTGTGGCGCGGTCGGCCCCCATCGAGTCCGCCCAGGCGTCGTACACGGGATGCACGGCGTCCAGATGTCGCTGCAATTCTTGTTGGAATGCGGGTTCATTGTCCAGCATCTGCCCGGCGACGCGCATGCCAAACGTGGACGGCGCCAAGTGGAGCAATTGGGCAGCGCGGCGCATCGGCTCCAAGTCGTTGCCAATCATCCATCCGACGCGCAGCCCCGCCCCACCCCAGCACTTGTTCATGCCGGCGGTGCTGATGATGGCGGGATGCACGGCGGCGCCCAGTGGATGCTCCGTGAGTTCGCGATAGACTTGATCCACCAGGACGCGGGCACCGACGCTGGCCGCGATATCGCCCAGGCGCCGCAAGGTGGCTGCGTCCAAGGGGCGGCCCGTCGGATTGCCGGGACTCGTGCAAAGAATGGCCGCCGTTGCGTCGTCGCAGGCATCGGCAACGGCGTCCAAATCCCAGGGCTCCCCGCGATCAATCCAGCGGATTTCGGCGCCGAATGCATGCGCGATTTGCGCCAAGGGCGTGTACGTCGGCCGCTCGGAGACCACGTTGCATCCGGGCCGAATCAGGGCGGCGAGAACCGCCGTGTTGGCCGCACTCGTCCCTGCTGTGACTTGCACTTGCTCGGGAGCCAGCTGGTGGCGGGCGGCAATGCGGTCACGCAGATGATGGCCGGCATCGAGGTCGATCAACGTGACGTCGTCCGGCTCGGCTGTGGCATACGCGGCGGCCAGGGGATGCGCGAAGCCGCTGGAGCCGAGATTGTGCTTGGGTGGACCATGGCGCCAGGCTTGGGCGAGCCATTGGGCGTGTTCGAAGGGCGGAAAGTCCACGCGATTCCATGGCAAGGGGGGACAAAAATGCCGGACCTTGTGGCAACAGGTTTTCATCCGGCAGTCAATCTCGTGGCGTGGCCCATCGCGGTTCCATGCTCTTGGTCGCGGCGCTCCTTGGCGCCCTTGTTGTGCCAGTGTCAGCCCAAGCGCCGGCCGGCGACATTGCGTTCGACGAGTTGTTCTTGACATCCGCGAGTGGCCCTGCTGGCGCAACGGGGCAGACCCAGAATCTCCTGCAAGCCGCCGTCACCGGCAATGGCGACCAAATCGCCTTCGCGCCGGTCGTGAACAATGTCGTTGGTGGCGTGCCCGTTGTTGGGCCCATCGTCAGCGGCGCGGTAGACACGCTCGCCGGAGAAACTGTCACCGAAGCGGTCTGGCATTGGGATGGCGTGTTCGCCGAGGATCGAGAGCTGGTTGGCGATGTTTCCGTCGATTTGTGGCTCAGTGGTGAAGTGGCGGGCGACGGCACGGTGCTGTTGAGCTTGGCTGACGTCGCGCCAGACGGCACCTTGCGCATTGTGGCATCCCAGAGCTTCCCCGTAACCCTTGGCGGTGCAAGCCAACAAGAGAAAAACTTCCTCTTGCCCGTGGCTGGCGCGCCGCTTCTGGAAGACCATTCCCTGCGCCTGCGCATCCAAGTGGCTGGCCTCAGTGTCGTCACATTCCTGGACTACGACACGAGCGCCTTCGATTCGGGCCTCACGCTCTCCCATCGCATGCTTGACACGGACGGCGACGGCGTGGGCGACAGTGCCGAACGGGCCGCCGGCAGCAATCCACGCGATCCCAACGACCCGCGTGACGCCCGCACGGATCGCGACGGCGACGGCCTCTCCGATGCGGCCGAAGTCGACCTGGGCACCGATCCCTTGGACCCGGACACGGACGGCGATGGTGCAGGAGACGGCGTCGAAGCCAACGTTGGTACGGATCCGCTCGACCCCTCTGACACGCCCGCAGACACCGACGGCGATGGGTTGCCTGATTCCTGGGAGCAGGACAACTTCGGCGACCTCGCGCAAACTGGGGCAGACGACACCGACGGCGACGGCTGCGACCAAGCCTGCGAAGTCGCCAATGGTACCGACCCGAGCGAGGCGGACACCGACGGCGACGGCGTCCTCGACGGCACTGAAATTGCCCAAGGCACCGATCCCCTGCTGGACCCTGTGGTCCCGGAGACCGACTTCGGCATCTGGGAAGTGGTCGGCGGGTCCATTCTGTTTGTCACCGCCCTGGCGCTCATCGGCGTCGGGCTCTTCTCGAGGCACGCCCTATGAAGAAACGAACCATCCGTAGCCTGCTCAAGTGGTCCATTCCCCCGGCGTTCATCTTGTTCGCCTTGATTCTGGTGGACTACTTCGTCTGGGACAGTGACTACGTCATCCCCTTGTTCGTAGTCTTCTTGCTCTTCATTGTGTGGCTCATCATTCTGCTCTTGCTGCGCAGCGCGAGTCCGCATACGCGCATCGAATCCGAACCGGAATACCCCGGCATCATCGTCTATCCGAGGAACCATGGCTGATCTGACCATCCTGCCCACCTGGGCTGTGAACTACCTGAACGAGAACCTGACTGGGCACACCCACGTCATCAATGCCCTGCCCATCGATGAGGGCAAAGCCAAGGGCGGGTTCTTGGTCAACACGAGCCAAGGCGCCGTCTTGCTGGTCAAGGGCCGCCTCGGCGACCCGCGCCACTGGTTCCTACCCCTGCCGGCGCGCCATTTCTCGTTCATCTGCCATCAATGCATGGAGCGCATCGAATTCGTCGACCCCGACGTGCCGCGCACCGTGTACTGCACCCACTGTGGTTGCCGCTACTTGCTCTCCATGGTGGACGGCAAGATGGCACTGCGCCGAGAACAAGGCACGGGCAACTACCAGCCGGAGCCTGAAGAACCCGCCAAGGAGACCACGTTCCGCGTCGCGAAGCCGGCACCCGCAAAGCCGGCCGCGCCAGCCAAAAAGCCAGCGACGGCTCCGGCAGCGTCCACGGACCCCTATCAACAAGGACCGTACACGTTGTACCGTAGGGAGACGGAGAAGAAGGGCGGCGGCACGACGACGTTCTACTTCTTTGCCAAGAACACGCCCAAGAGCGGCGAACCCTGCGCCATGCCAGAAGGGTACAAGGTCGAGGTGAACGCGCGCACGAAGCTACCCTACCTGCGCCGCAAGGGCGCCAGTGCCACCAAGCGCGCGCCGGCCAAGACCGCGAAGAAGGCTGCGCCCGCAAAGGCGGCCAAGAAGGCCGCGCCGTACATGGACTTCAAAGGTGACATTGATCCGATTCTCGACGTCGAGGGCATCGGCCCCGTGTACGCCAAGAAGCTCGAGGACGCCGGCATCAAGACGACGGCCCGCTTGAGCTACGAATCACCGGCCAAGATTGCCAAGGTCACAGGCGCGCCCCTGAAGACCGTTAAGACCTGGAAAGCCAACGCCGAATTGATGAAAATCAGCGGCGTCGGCAAGCAATACGCCGAAGTCATGGCCCGCGCCGGCATCCACGGTATCGACGACCTGAAGCGCCTCAAGGCAGACACCATCGCCAAGCGCATCCAGGACTACGTGGATGGCCTGGAAACCAATGTCCTGGGCACCACCGTGACGGCCAAGCGCGTCGAAGGCTGGCAGAAGAAGGCAGCCCCCATGCGCCGCGTCCGGCAATCCGTGCCCGCAGAATAGTCGGTTTCATCAGGCCCCACGCAGTCCCATCCTTGTGTACGCCTGTCCCCACTGTGACAGCACCCGCATGTTCATGGCCTTCAAGGACGGCGTCCTGATTCGCGTCCTTGAGGATCACGAGGACGTCGCCGAGGTGCAAGCCGTCGGGGAATTGCTGTGCGTTGATTGCAACCAGTGGTTCGAGAATCCGTACTCGGACAGCCATGAGCGCCGCCTCGTAGGTGAATTGGTCACCATCACGGGCCTCAAGGGCAAAGGCACGATCAAGACCGTCGCATCGGGCTTGATTTTCCCGTTTCACTACGACACGTACGAGGAGGAAGCGGCGGAGGAATTGTCGAAGCAGGATGTGGCATTCATCATGGCGCTCAAGGAATTCGCCGGCCACCACGACCACCAGTTGGCCCTGCGCGTGAAAGAGGAAGGCAACCCCAACACGTGGGTCTACCGCCTTGATCACAAGCGTCTCTGGAAGCGGCTTCGCTAGTCGAAGAGTCCAAACCTCATGGCCCGATTCACGGGGCATGGATGATTCCCGTACCGGATTGTTCGGATTGGGCTTCGGCTTGAGCTTCACTGCTTTCCTCGTCCTTCTCATCGGCACCAAAGCGGCTTGGTTCACTGGCATCGGTGTGCTGGCCGTTGTGGCCGCCATTCTGACCATCGTGTTCCTTGTGCTGTTCCTCAACGGTCAGCCCTTCACGTTCCAGACGACGCCGGCCGCCACCCCGGTTGCCACGCCGGCCGCCACGCCGGCCCCGACGCCAACGCCTGTTGTCACCAAGGCCAAGACCGAGGCCTACTACGACTACAAGGGCGACGTCCACGATGTCATCGATGTCGAAGGCATCGGCCCGAAGTACGCAGACAAGCTGAAGGCCGCCGGCATCGAGACGACGGCGCGCCTCGTCTACGTGGGCGCCGATGAAATCGCCAAGATCTGCGACGTGCCCAAGAAGACCGCCGAGAAGTGGATCGCCATGTGCCAGCTGATTAAGGTCAACGGGATTGGCAAGCAATACGCCGAAGCGCTGGTGCGCGGGGGCGTCATGACCATTGAAGAGCTGAAGAAGGGCGACCCGGAACTGATGGCGGGACAGGTGACGAGCTACTTGGAAAGCCTCAACACGAACGTCCTTGGCCAGAAAGTCACGGCCAAGCGCGTGCAGGGTTGGCAATCCAAGGCCGGCTCCATGCGCCGTGTGCGCACGACGATTCCGGAGAACTAGATGTTCGATCCGCTCCTGCTCGTCGAATGGACGGCGCCTACGCCAGTCATCATCGCGATTGTCTTGATTGTCGTGGCCCTCTTGGTGCTGCGGTTCATCATCAAGACCGCGATTACCTTGGTCAAGATCGGGATCCTCGTCGCCATCGGCGTCGCGACCTATGTTGGTCTCAGCTACGTCTTGACCTGAGCATGGCCGCAGCAACGGGGTCGCTTGGCTCCAATGCGCTGCGGACCTGAACCGTCACGTCGGGCGCCGGCCATCCGGCCAACGCCAAGGCGTCCAACGCCGGGCCGACGCGGTCCAAGGCATCCTCTTCCTCTTTTTCATTGACCATGACCACGAAGCGCATTGGGGTTCGTGGGTCACTGGCATCTTCGTCTGGATGATCCCAGGCATGGACGTCGCCATCGCCGTATGCAGCGCGAAATTCGTCGAGCATGGACGCTTCCATATCCAGCGGCGGCCATTCTGCCAACCAATCTGCAATGGGCCCCTCGCGCCAGGTCACGTGGGCGTCCCGGCCGGGGCGCAACGTCTCCACGCAGCCGAGGGCCGCGAGCTCATCGAGGACGCGCCGAATCGTGGCGAGGGGAACGTCGGTGACTCGTGCAAGGCCGCGCAATGTCCAAGGCCCTGGCCGAGTCGACAGCACGTGAACGAGGGCTGGCGCGCCTCGTCGCCCCATGGCTCGCCAGACCTTCTGCGCACCCATCATCACGTCTGCACTGTTTTTTGTGCAAAAGGACTTCTCTCCTGATACAGGCAAAAATCAGGCAATCAGGCGCCCAGAATTGCTCAAATAGGACCTGTTTGTCGCGCCGCCTATGGCACTTGCCCGTAGCCGCCAAGCCGCCCGCCGCGTGAAAGACCGCTGGAAGGCCAAGCAGTGGTACAAGATCCAAGCCCCCGTCAGCTTCAACGAGCACGTCATCGGCGAAACCATGGCCGACGAGCCCGAGAAGGTCCTTGGCCGCAGCGCCGAAGCCACCCTCCACGACCTGACCGGCGACATGCGCCAAATGCACGTCAAGCTGTTCTTCCGCGTCAACGACACCGTCGACTCCCTGGCCAAGACCGAATTCATCGGCCACACCATGACCAGCGACTACGTGCGCCGCTTGACCCGCCGCGGCCAGACCAAGATCAGCGCCGTCTTCGACGTCAAGACCAAGGACGGCAGCCGCCTGCGTGTCAAGTCGTTCGCCGTCACCGACCGCCGCGCCCAGACGACCGCCGCCCTGATGCAGGACGTCATCACCAAGGCCGCCGCCGAGAACAGCCTCACCGCATTCCTCAAGGAAGTCCTGGTCGGCGACCTCAGCAACGCGATCTACAAGGAAGCCCGCAAGATCCACCCGGTCCGCCGCGTCGAAATTGCCAAGACCGAAGTCGTCAAGGCGCCCACCATCGTCGATGAGACCCCGGTCATCATCATCGAAGCCCCTTCCGACGATGAGGAAGAAGGTGAACCCGTCGCCCTGGGCGACGACAGCGAAGAAGAGTAGACCAACTGCTCTTTCCTTTTCCTTCCTTTTCCTTCGACCGCAACCGACCAGCCACACCCTAGGCCTATAGGGTAGTCTGGATCCCCCGACGGCCCTTCAGGCCGCCGGGTCCGCTCGCATTCGCTCGCTGGCTTGAAGTGCGCTGCACGCACTCCAACCCTCCTTACGGCCTTCGTCGCCGTGACCACTACCTGGGCCTGTAGGGTAGTCTGGATATCCTTACGGCCTTCGGAGCCGTGGACCCCTGTTCGAATCGGGGCAGGTCCGTACCCAGGTGGTCACGGCGGCGATTTCCGAGGCAACCGAGGGCCGCGCTCAAAATCGAACCATCAAAATCCGAGGCGGGAGCGCAAGGAATCATCAGCAAGGGTTGCAGCGATTTTCTCTCGATTAGTCGCCGCAGCGATCCCCCCGGTAGAACAAACTGGAAGCCACACCCCTAGGGCGGAGGCGCAGTGTTTACCGAGAGGGGCAAACCCAAAATGCCCACTAATGAGAGTACCCGGAATTGGGCACGAGGTTTATGGAGGCGTAGAGCGCGACCACCCGAATCACGGCAAGCAGATTCAGGTCTTCACGAGTGGGCGCTTCTAGCAGCAAGCCACCTTGCACGTGGAGGCATTCGACCTGACATCACGTTGCCAGCCATGTAGCGGCAAGAATCGCGGCACGGCCAAATGAAGATCGGCCCAAAACCACCGAGATTGCATTAAGCTTCCATGGCCAATTGAAAAGCGATGAACAGGTTCGCCGGGTTTTTGACTTTCGTGACAATTGCTACCGGATTGAGCGGCGTTGGTGTGGCAGCACAAACCCTTGAACCGGAGAAGGACGTTTCCCTTACGCCATCCTGTATTCCCCGTGAACAATGGTTTCAGGTTGCTGGGGGTGCAAACCCATGGCCGACGACCCATGGACGCGAGCCGTATGGCGGCTTGGTCACTATCGTGGATCAAGTCGAACCTTCACCGGGCCCGGTTTGCATGCCAACTATGGAACCAGGGATCGAGGATTGCATCTTTGGGACACAATGCCCCCTTCTGCCGAGCACCGCCGTGCAACTTCGACTCATGCCCATGTCATCCGCCGAAGTCGGAGACGCCCTGCAAATTCTAGCCAATGGCGCCATACAGCAACGTTCCACCTCGCAGGGCGACGGGACCCAAGTCGCATATTGCTTTGCAGTGCTGGAGCGGGATGGAGACTACTGCCGAGATCATGTCCCGCTCCGCGGACGTGCTGATGAAGTCGGGCTTACCTATTGTCACGTTGGGTCAAATTGCCAAACAACGGGTTCCATGCATGTCCGATTGCGGAACCACGGTGATGACTACTACGCCGGCACATGGACATGGAACACCCAGGTGGTAGGCGGCCATTACACAGGGTGCGTTGATTCCGAGATACGCGTTGTTGGATCGACTGGACGCAACGTCACAGGCGTTTCGAATGCGATTGGCAGGCCGACTTACATCTACAATCCCCAAGACTACTATGACGGGGTGAATTGCCAATTTGCGCACGAACATGAGGGGCGGAAATACTACACTTGTGATCCCACCGGCGGCTATGGAGCATCCGCAAACATCGTACCTGCATGATCCCTAGGCACTTCCACCAACTCCTGTTGGCTCCCATCGCAGCCATGATGCTTTGCGGCTGCACCGCCGCGACAACGCACGAAGCGACGGTTGAGACAACCCCGCTCGATGGCCCCGTCTATGTCTCGATTGCGACCATCCATGAAACCCTAGATTTGGATTCGTCGGAAGCGGTGTACCCCGTGCTGTTTGAAGACGCCAAATACTTCACAATCGAGGAGGACCCGAACGACTGGCCAGATCTTGTCACCTGGGAATGGGGATACCTTCCATTCGTCATCGAACCCTACGATCATGTCCTGTTCATTGACTACTACTTGTCCTCCGAGGTCCATCAGGTCCATACGCAGCATGTCGCCGTGGGGCCGACGGGAGGGTCGGCGTTTGCATCGGTAGGCGCGACCGACCTCCAAGTCAGGATTTTCCGCGAAACGATGGCAGAACTCTGGGCTGGCGGGAACAACTATGGCACGTTCTTTCATTCGATGCCGATTCTAGGCGATCATTCGGGCCCCGCCAAAATGACTTGGACCCGCGACGTGAAGTTGCCCTTACGGTCCGAGTTCAATTTCTCGACAATTGATGCAACCGGGCGCGTCTTCACTGAAATTGAAGCACGCTTCTTGGGTCCAATCGAGCCGCAGTTCGCATCCGCTGTGAATGAAATCCTCGCCGACCCGATCCAGCGCGAGCAATTGCAAGCAGGCATCGAGCGACCGCTTGACGACCGAGAACGCGAAGGGCAGTATTCACCTACATGCAATTGGAGGATTCAAGCCGTAGGTCACCCCTGCCATACACCCTGGTTTTGGTGATGCTAGCGAAAGCCGCCCTCAGGCCCGAACCAACCTTCGTGGCCGACTCGTCATGATGCGTGGTCCGCGCACCCAATCCTTGGCGGTTTGCACGTCGAGGATGCTGCTGCCTCCGACGCGGTGGGCGTAGTTGCTGGCAATGCCCATTTGATCAAAGACCCGGGCTTCGACGACGCGGTCGCTCCACGTTCGATCTTCCGTCCAGAACAACAAGGCGTGGCTCTCAGGGCGGGCGAGGACGAATCCATGGTCGCGCATGGTTCGCCATCGACGCCGGCAACGTCAAGTCGGCGCCGGGGTGGGCGAAGGTACGTGCCCAAGGCCTGGACCCGCGACGACACCCTCCTCGTGCTGGCATCCTATTTGGACCGCCCCCGAGGGATGCGGATTCCGCCGCAGCCAGAACGGGAACGCGTCGCCAACCTGGTGCGCCGCGACTTGGACGCCGTCACGGATCGCTACCAAGCCTTTGCAGACGTGGAAGCCGGCGACGCCGCCGGACCCACGGTGACGCGCCTGTGGCAGCAATTTGGCCACCGACCCTTGGACTGCGCCATCGAAGCCGATGAGGTCCTGGAAGCACGCAAGCGCGTGCCCTACCACTTGCGCAAGCGCTTGGATCAACCGTAGAGCTGCTTGGGCATCTCGTCCCCGATGGACCACGCCGTGGATTCATCGATCTCACCGGATTGCATGAGGCCCAGGACCCGCTTGGGGACCGTGTCGCACGGCATGACGACATTCGGCCGCTCGGGACTGTCAATGTAATCCGTTTCCAGGAGGAAACGACCTTGATGATCCTTGGCCAGGGCCTTGCGGATGTTGCTGCGCCCCGCGATGACGCTGGGCACCAAGCCGTGGTGTTCGTCCGTCGCCACAAGGGGGCCGCAGTAGTGCTTGATGACACGATCGCGGGGCAGGCCCGCCCGATCGGCCATCTTGGCAAATTCCTCCATCGTGGCGGGTTCCGCGTGCTCGGTGTGCAGCATGATGGGCGCGCCGACGTCCTTGGCCACGCCCATGCCATATTCGAACAGGGCGTTGCTGCGCTCCCAGGCCTCGGCATCCACTTCGAAGTGGGGCCGACCGACTTCGCCGATGCAATGCGCCAGCCCTTCATCCACCATCCGGCCAGCCAAGTCGTAGCAGGCACGGCCGTATTGTTCGGCGGCGTCCCAGCCAATTGTTTCGGAGAGTTTCAGGGGCTCCAACGGATAGGGTCCGACGGCCGTGTAGACGGTCAAGCCGGTTTCGTCGCGGATCCGCTGACTGAATCCCGCGTGGGCGCGGGCGCTACGACCAAAGGCTTGGACCGTGGTCGGATAGCTTGGCAGCAGGACGTGGGCGATGCTGGTGCCGCCGGCAGCCTGGAATCGCTTGGCCGCCTCCATGCCCAAGTGCCCGTCCGGGGCGCAATGGAAGTGGTTGTCATGGATTGGGACCGCGTCCGCCACGGCCGTTTGATGGACGGCCACTCCATAGGGTTGCCCCCGTGCCAACGCTTGTATCGCGCATCCGACTCGCCTCGGCCATGAAGCACCTTCTGATGGTCAGCCTTCTGGCGGCCGTGGCGCTGGCTGGCTGCTCCGGCAGCGGCGGCGAGGACGACATTTGTGGCAAGCAGGACGACCAAGGTCGTTACGTGGTCTGCATGACCGGCGCCAACCGGTACGAACCCAGCACGCTGCAGGTCCCCGTCGGCGCCAGCGTCGTCTGGATCAACCAAGGCGGCGTCCACAACACCGAGGAAGTCAATGGCTTGTGGGTTTCCGACATCAACGGCGATGAAGAGAACCACGTGCAGGTCTTCGACGAAGCGGGCACCTACAACTACGAGTGCCGCCCGCACGCGTCGCAGGGAATGAAGGGAACGATCATCGTCTCGTAGGCCCTCAGAACTGAATCAAATCCTCCTCCCCCTTTCTTTTTGAACCCCGGCCCCGGATTGGGGCCATGCGTGTTTGGTTGGTCTTGCTGGTGTTGAGCCTTGCGTTGGCCGGTTGCGGCGACAAGAAGGACACCGGCGTCGGCGGCGAGAGTTTCAAGACGCCAACCAAGGAAGGCCTGTACCACATCATCACGGTCGGCTCAGACAATGATCTCGAGCCGCGCAATGCCAAGGTGCCTAAGGGCGCGATTGTTGAATGGCGCATCGAAAACAGTGGCTGCATCCTGAAATCCGAGGACGGCGCCATCGACGCCAGCACCAGCCCCACAACGGACGGCGACCAATACAACAATGGCAACCTGCCACAGGGTTCCGCCTGGCGATGGGACAGCACCGGACACGAGGGCGAACACAACTACCGCTGCAGTGGCAAGGACATTCGCGGCATCCTGCGCGTCGGCTGAGCCTTTTTTAGAGCCCCTCCTTGGGCGGCTCCATGAGCGTGCCGAAGCGGTACCAACCAAACGACATGGAACAAGCCATCCTGGAGCGCTGGCGCCGGGACGAGACGTTCCACGCCCAGGTCGCCGCAGGCCGTGCGCTCTATGATGAATCGGGCCACGACGCAGCCCACAAGTTCGTTTTCCTCGAAGGGCCGCCGACGGCAAACGGCATGCCCCACCCGGGCCACGTCCTGACGCGGACGCTCAAGGATTCGGTCAACCGCCTGCATGCCATGCAAGGCAAGTGGGTGCCCCGCCACGCCGGTTGGGACTGCCACGGCTTGCCCGTGGAGATCGAGGTCCAGAAGGAACTGGGCATCGAGCACGTCGATCAAATCGAGGAGTACGGCGTCGACCCGTTCCTGCAGAAGTGCAAGGAATCGGTGTTCCGCTACAAGGGCGAATGGGAGAAAATGTCCGAGCGCGTCGGCTTCTGGGTCGACTTCGAGCAACCCTACGTCACCATGGATGACCGACACATCGAAGCGGTCTGGTGGAGCCTCAAGCGCCTCTTCGATGCCGGCCTCCTTGCCAAGGCGCACAAGGTCGTCCCGTACAGCCCCATCACGGGCACGACGTACAGCAGCCACGAGGTCGCCCAGGGCTACAAGGACGTCGTGGACACGAGTGTCTTCGTCAAATTCCATCTCAAGGACGACCCGGACAACGCCAAAATCGTCAGCTGGACCACGACGCCGTGGACGCTGCCAGGAAACGTCGCCCTCGCCGTCGGCGCCGACATCGACTACGTCAAAGTCAAGGTCACGGAAGCCAGCGGCAACACGGACGCCAAAGTCGGCGAACACCTGATTCTGGCCGAAGCACTGTTCAAGAACACCATGCGCGACCACGCCGATGTGGTTGCCAAGTTCAAGGGCAGCGAACTCGTGGGCCGCGCCTACGAGCCCCTGTTCCCCGGCGCCGTCGACCCCAACAACGGCGCCCACGGTGAACCCGCCAAGGTCGCCTGGGAAGTGGTCGCCGCCGATTTCGTCACGACCGAGGACGGCACCGGCGTCGTCCACACCGCCGTGATGTACGGTGAAGACGACTACCAACTCGGCATGCAATTGGGCTTCCCGGCCCAGCACACCGTCGGCCTCGATGGCAAATTCATCGCCGATGTGCCCGTTGTCGGCGGCCTGTTCGTCAAGGACGATGCCACCGAGCAAGCCATCTTTGACTACCTGCGCGAACGGGACTTCCTGTACCGCACCGAGGACTACGAGCACAGCTACCCGCACTGCTGGCGCACGGATACGCCGCTGCTGTACTACGCCATGGACTCGTGGTACATCCGCATGAGCCTCCTGCGCGACCAGTTGCTGGCCAACAACGACCAGATCAACTGGGTGCCCGAGACCATCAAGGAAGGTCGCATGGGCGACTGGCTTCGCAACGTCAAGGACTGGGCCTTCAGCCGGTCCCGCTACTGGGGCACCCCCCTGCCGGTCTGGGTTTGTGACGCTTGCGACCACCAATGGTGCGCGGGCGGCAAGGACGATCTGGCCAGCGTCGGCATCGAGGTGCCCGAACTGCACCGACCCCACGTGGACACCGGATTCCCATGCAAGCAAGACGGCTGCACGGGCACGATGCAACGCGAACCGTACGTCATCGACGTCTGGTACGACTCCGGCGCCGCGCAGTTTGCCCAGTTCCCGCAATTCGAGGGCGACGCCGACCAAATGCTCTCCGAGCGCTGGCCCATTGACTTCATCGCCGAAGGTCTCGATCAGACCCGCGGCTGGTTCTACAGCCTCCTCGCCATTGCCACGGCACTTGGCAGCACAGACGCCATCAAGGACGCAGGCAATTTCCAAGGCCCGCCGTTCAAGAATGTCGTTGTCAACGGCCTGATTCTCGCCGAAGACGGCCAAAAGATGTCCAAGTCGAAGAAGAACTACGTCAGCCCCGACGAGGTCTTCGAGAACGTCGGCGCCGACGCCACACGCTGGTACCTCCTATCGGCCACGGCGCCTTGGCAGGACAAGCGCTTCTTCGAGGACGCCGTGCGGGACACCTACGGGAAGTTCTTCTCCACGCTCTGGAACACGTTCCTCTTCTGGAAGCAGTACGCGGACCTGGACGGCTGGAAGCCGGACATGCACACCCTGGACCACTTGCACCAGACCGAGGTCAAGCTGGATCAGTGGCTGCTGAGCCGCCTCGAAGCCACGGTCGCCGACGCCCTGGCCGCTGGCAACGACTTCCACCTCCACAAGGCAACCCGCGCCATCGAAGGCTTCGTCATCAACGACCTCTCCAACTGGTGGGTCCGCCGCAGCCGGGACCGCTTCTGGGCCGAAGCGGACAGTAAGGACAAACAAAGCGCTCACGCGACCCTGTGGTGGGCCTTGCACAGCGCCTGCCGGCTCATCGCGCCGTACGCGCCGTTCATGGTCGAGCACATCTGGGACCACGTCAAGCTGGACGCGGACCCCAAGAGCGTCCACCTTGCCCGCTACCCCGAGCCGGGTGCTCGCAACGAGGACTTGGAAGCCCAAATGCAGGCCGTGCGGGATCTCTGTGAATCCGGCCGCGCCCTGCGCTCGAAGATCGGCATCCCGACGCGCCATCCGTTGGCCCGCGCCGTCGTCGTGGACGGACACCTGGGCGACCTGGCCGCCATCGTCGCCGACGAGTTGAACGTCAAGGCTCTGGACGAAGCCGGCGAAGCCACCGAGGCTCGCAGCTACGTCGCCCAACCCAACCGCGCCGCCCTGGGACCCGCCTTCAAGCAGAACGCCCCCAAGGTCGCCCAAGCCATCGAAGCCCTCGACGGCGACCACGCCCACGCGCTCCTGGCCGACGGCAAGACCGTGAACGTCAGCATCGAAGGCCACGACCACGAACTCACCGCCGAACACATCCAATTCGAACAAACCGACCGCGACGGTTGGTCCACGGTGGACGTCGGCGACGCCGTGCTGGCATTCTACACCGAACGCACGCAGGAATTGCTGGACGAAGCGTTTGCCCGTGAAGTGATTCGGCGCGTTCAGGACTTGCGCAAAGAGTTGGATTTGGACATCGAAGCGGAGATTTCGGTGACTCTTGCTGGGGCTGAGCGTCTTGAGGCGTTTGTGGCGCTGGTGGGTGAGGAGTGCCGTGCCTCTGTTGTGCTGGGGGACGTTGCCAAGCCGATGAAGGTGTGGTCCGTTGAAGGCGAAGATGTATCCTGTGCCGTGGAGGCGGAGGGGTTGGTGCACACGGCGTCGGGAGCCGCGTAAGCGGATTCCGAGGCTGGCTGCGGCACGGAGTGCCGTAGACGAGTGCTGGGGCCGCCTAGTCCTGATTCAACTCGTCCAATTTTTCCAGCATAACCTGCAGCGAAGTCGACCATTCCCGGCGGAACGTCCTGAGCGCACTCTCGACCCCCGGCGTTCCTTCAAACTGGCGCTCCGCATGTGCAGCAGATTGTAGCAGCAAGTCGAGCAGAATACGTTGTTCCTGGCTTTGCGTTGCCCGCTCGTAAAGGCGAAAGAATGCATGGCCCTTGTTCAGGAGTACCTGAGTTTGTTGACCTTTGAAGCGAGGGTCATAGAAATGGCCATTCGGCAGAATTTCAAAAAGCACCTTAAATGGCAGCGCCCGCACCTGGAACTTCGCCTCGGCTCGCGCAGTTAAGGCCCTCTTCTTATCCGTTGAAAGCTCGCTGTTCTCCTGAATCGCCTTGATCTCTTGTTGGCGTTCCTGATCCAATTTTTCGAGCTCTTGTTTTGCCTTGGTTGCGGTCATCGACGTCGGCTTCTTGAGAAGACTGGTGGACTGCCGCGCGACCCGCTCGCCCGGCGTTTCCGATGTTTCCTGCTCCGCCGCACGTCGAGCCGCCTTCATGGCGTCGATGCCATCACGGGTTTCTTTCCGGATGTGCCCAATGGTGAACCCCAATTTTTCCCTGAGCTTGTCCTTGAGCTCACCCTTCAGGGAAAATCGACTTTTGTTGGTCTGCACACCAAAGTATCGATCCAACTCGGGAGGGAACGAAATTTCTGCACGAAAGTAATTCAGATCCGCGTTGCGTGTGAACAAGCCAAACGTTTGGGCACTTGCAATTTGTCGTTCATTCCGCATCAAGTAGAAGCCCTGATTTTCCTCCGTTAACCCCATGCGATTCATCCAGGTAGGAGACCATGCATCGAGCTTGCGGATGGCTTTCCAGTCAAGGTTCACAATCCTCACGGCGACCGCCGCACTCTTGTTAGTTTGCCCTGGCACCGGAAGGTCAACGACAAAGCTGTCCCAGATGTCTGGCGTTGGGATTTCATTGCTCCCGTGACAGCCCGCCATTAGGTAAAGAGGGTCCCGGGGTACAAGCTTTGTTTTGCCAACCCAAATTTCACGACCTGCATGAATATAGCGGCGGTACACGGTTGCAAGTTGCTTGACCAGTTCAGTGGTCATGCGCTGCACCGTTTTGAAGTCCGGATTGTCACAATCTTCGAGGACCACAATCGTGCCATTGGCACTTTCGACGAGGGGTTCGAGCCAATCGGGTAGACTACATTCCACCGAGTCCGGCAGATCGGCTGTATCAGCGACCGTTAGCTCCTCAAAGTCAACGTAGGAATAGCGCCAAAATTGTTCCTCGGCACATCGTGAATAGACTGCGGTTCGAAGGGATTGACAAGCGGCCGCAGATGAGAGCCCCCATCCGAACCGGCCAATTGACTGTGAAGGAAGACCAGGCATTCGACCACCAAACGAGAGGGCCTTGGCGATTCCGTCAATCGAATCACCATCATTGTCGACCAAGGTTGCTGGGATGCCGTCTCCATCGTCGATTACCCAGATTTGCATCCGAGAACCGTGCATTCGCAGGCCAACGTGAATCTTGGTTGCCCCAGCATCCAAGCTGTTGTCAACCAATTCTAGGATTGCATCGACGGTCGTTAGTCCAATGTGCCTGACGCTCTCCAGGAATCCGGCATTGGACACCAGGCGCGAACGTTTGACACTCATGCGAAGACCTCCGCCTGTCGCTCCATTTGCGCGGCCAAGTCACACCATGGGCAAGCGTAAGGTAGGCCCTCAGCGAGCGCCGGGTGAATCTTGTTCATGGTCCGTTGACCATTCAAGTGCCATTCAGAGCATTCCATGTGATATGCATCCCCAATGGAATTCGTCTCAAGGAACTCGAAAGTGGAATACGCTCCGGATTTCACGTGTTCCAAGAGGCGGCGCTGCAGGTTTGTATCACTGCGGCCAAAGTAGTCAATGTAAAATTGACCATCAATCACGCGGCCAAGGCGGTAAAAACCAACGGACCGGTTGTTAACAAATTCACGGACGGCATCAGCCGTCAACGGCATTACGTTGCTCATGGTGCTCACTCCAGGCCATTTTATCCGCGCGCTATTGGCACAGAATGCGGCGTGTGCATTTTGCGAACCCCTCGTTGACCTTAAAACTGTTGCGAGGAGGTCGTCGGGCAGAGTGAATGTAGTGCAAGCCGCGCGGCTTATCAGGGATTTTCCGATCAAAAATCATGGATGCCGTGGAGCTGTTTGCAGGGGTTGGCGGCTTCCGCTTGGGCCTCGAAGAACATGGCCACCACATCGTTTGGTGGAACCAATGGGAGCCGTCGACCAAAACCGTGCAGTATGCATTCGATTGCTACCGGGCCAACACCGCGAACCCAGGGATTCTGCCAGTCGCAGCCAACCTGGACATCGCCAGGGTCGACTCCTGCACGATTGCTGCCACTAAGCCCAATCTCCTAGTCGGTGGCTTTCCCTGCCAGGATTATTCGGTAATGAGCAGCTTACGCAACGCAAAGGGATTGAGGGGGCCAAAAGGGGCGCTTTGGTGGCAAATTGAGCGCATCCTCAACGAAGTTGACATCCCCTACGTTCTCTTAGAAAATGTCCCTCGCCTGCTGACATCAGGACCCCGAGAATCGCACGAACACGCCCGTGCCAAGGGGCACGATTTCGCAGTCATTCTTCGCGCGCTGATGGATCTTGGATACGCCGTTGAATGGCGTGTTATTCAGGCTGATGAGTATGCGCATTACCAGCGCCGTCGCCGAGTCTTCATCTTCGCCGCCAAGGAAGGCACTCCGTTTCATGCTAAGATGGCGGACAACCGAGACAACTTGCAGTTCCTGACACAAGACGGCTTCTTTGCTCCAAAATTCCCGGTAAAGGACATGGGCGTTGGAGCTCGCGAATACCATGATCCGGGTACCTCAATCCCTGGCATGGTCGATGGTAAGCCATTCCGTGCAACCTGGAGAAACGCGGGAGTCGCGGCCAATGGGGTGGTGCGAACCCACCAGGTTCTCACGGATGGCCCGGACCCTGAGGTGCGCCTCGGCGATATCATTCAGAAAGAGGATGTTCCGGAGGAGTTCTTCCTTTCCGAAGATGAAGCCACCAAGTGGAAGGCACTGAAGGAAGGGGGCACCAACCGAACTCGCAAGGTTGGAGACTTCACGTACCGCTTTGCCGAGGGCGCGCTTTCGTTCCCGGACAGCTTAGACCGAGCTTCTCGAACAATCCTCACAAATGAAGGAAGTCGGACCCCGAATCGGACAACGCACATCATTCAGGCTCCTGATGGTCGATATCGATTCCTAACCCCCGAAGAATGCGAGAAGCTCAACGAGTTTGAACCTGGCTGGACTGCAGCCAAGCCAGACGATAGGGAGAAGGAGACTCCTAGGCGTTGGCGGTACTTCATGATGGGAAACGCACTCGTGGTAGGGCTCGTGAAGAAAATGGGAGAGCGTCTTGCCGAGATTGAGGAAATGGAAACCGAGGCGATTGACCAAACCCCTTCAACCCCTCCATCCATCAACCAAGAGTGAACCTCGACGGCATTCTCCCCTCATCCGGCATCGAAGCCTCTGAACAAGAGAAACCGAAACTGCCCAGCAAGATTCCCAACGACGCCATTTGGCCCATCACGTCGGAGGCGGACGTCGATGAGCTGCCTCGCGGCGCGCTCGCGTTCTTGCAAACCTGGGACGATGACCTGGCGCTCGATCTCGTCGTCGCCGGCGCCGGTTTGACCCTGTTGACTCGCGCAGACCATGACCAACTTGGCGATCATGAGGACTTCGATCCGGAGGGCTTTGGCGTGCTGGACGGGGACACCTTAGAGTTGCCCGGCGGCGTGGTGTATGCGCGGGATGGGGATGATTGGCTGCTTCAGTCGCCGGCGTCGTCGAGCGAGAACGCCTGATCGAGCCAATCGGCAAATTCGTCGGGTAGCTGTTTCTTGACGACGGCTTTGGCAATCGGACTCTTGCCGGTGCCACTGAGTTGGCCACTTGGATCGTCGATTTCCATGCCCCGAGCCATGCCGACGGTGACGTGGCGTTTGGCGGCGGACGTGTAACAGAGCGGTCCTTTGCGGAAGTAGAACGGCACACCCCAGGCGATGCCTTCGACGACGGCGGCGTCCTGTTTGACGGCGTCGCGGACGGCTTGGCAGATGCTGCGTTGCGGCTCATCGAGGTCGCCGATGTACATCTGCACCTCGGGATGGTCGCGTGCTTTGGGGCCGTCATGCCAGGCCATGCGGGGACAATGAGATCGAGATTAGAAGATTCACTGGCCTCCATCGCGGGTTGAAGACTGCCGGCGTCGAATGAGACGTGTGTGGTCCGCATTCATGGACCCGCAGTTGCACTTGGTGAGCGCACCGCGGCGTCAATTACGGCATTTTGGCCAAGAGCTGGTCCATGACGCAGTGCACCAAGATTCACGATCCATTCTCTGGTGCGATGGCGACCATGGGTTCAATCCATACCACTTTGCAGAGCTGAATCTGGAACGCGGGTACGCGGCTGACGACGGCGGCGACCGCGTGCTCATCAAACGCTGCATGACGGCGTTCAATTGGGAACTTGCTCTGGATCGCCACATCGAGGAGAAATTGGAGACCACGGAGGTTTCCCTCGTTTTGATGGTACCCTATGACGCCTTGTTCTGCCACCAAGAATTGCAGGATTGGGAGCAAGAAGACTACGTGCGCTACAGCATGGCGCACTTGCGCAAGGTGGCCGCGCGTCGGCGTGTGCCACTCTTGGCGATGGTGGATATGGAGCGCCTTTGGCAGACCCATCCTGTGCTGGCTCAAGTGATGTACGAGGGCGCCCAGAGCCGTTGGCGTATCGATCGCCCCGGCGGTCGGTGGCGCGCCATCGAGCAAGTGACGGGGCAGGTCATTGATCCGTACCTGCGGCGTCAATCCACGCTCTTGGATCATCTTCCCGTGGCAGATACCTTTGAGGAACCGCTGCACGCACGGTAGATTCCCTCGTACATCGTGAACGGCCTGTTGATTCACTTGCCTCCCAGGACGTTCTTTCTGTCTGCCGATTCGATGTGGATTCATGGGCCAATCCACCCCGACCACCACCATGGCGTTCGAGACCTTCGAAGACCGCTACCGGCACTTCAAATCCGAACTCCACCCCCGCGAACAACGCCTCTTCGAACAAATGCTCGAAGGCGCCCGCAGGCGCAGCAACGCCATCAATCGCCGCCCCCACCTCGACTTCGAACGGCCCGTGATTCTAGCCATGATGGTCCAATGCATGCAGGAATTGCAAGAGACCCGCGCCGAACTGGACCTGACCCGCGCCCAATTGCGTGAAGCATGCAAAGCCCTCGAAGAACATGGCTGGGCCCAACGGAAGATTCGCCACCGATTCCACGACTTGGCTGCCCATGGACAGGTCCGCCTTGCCGCCTGACGCGTGGCTCCTGGATTGCTACCCGCACCCGCACCGGAGTGGGCTCATCGTCTGGATCAAACACGGCGACCGTGCCATCCGCAAGTATGTGCCATACCAACCCGATTTCTGCATCAAGGCAGAACAATCGACCCTCGCCCAAGCCGAACAAATCCTTGCCAAAGACGACCGCGTCCTGCGCACATGGCGCAGTGCATCGATTCTGTGGTTACGTGGCCCCAAGGAACCGGTGCTGCGCGTACAAACCAAGAGATTCCAAGACCTGCACGCCGTCGCTACGGACCTACGCAGGGCAACCAAATCCAAGGGCTACACGTTCTACGACGTCGACAACCAACCCGAATCCAGATGGATGCATGAACAGGGACTTTGGTCCATGTGCCGACTCAGAATCGAAGACGGCAAGCCCGTGCTGAAGCTTGCAGATGGTGAGGATCGATTCACCCATGAGTACCCGACGCCGGATCTCAAATGCTTCCACTTGCAAGTCATCGTGGACGCCGAAGGCACCACCCGCGACGACACGGGATTCGACGACGACCTGCTCGCCATCCAACTCGGCGACCACCTCATCGAAGTCGGCACCCTTGGCGAATCCAGCGCCGAACGCGACGCCTTGTTGTGCCTCGGGCGACTGCTAAGCGACCTGGATCCAGACGTCCTGTTGACCCAACACGGCGACCGATTCGATGTGCCCTACTTGCTGACCCGCATCCGTCGCTACGGCCTGGAGCATACCGTCTGGCTTGGTCGCGAACCCGACCCCGTGGTTGGCAATCCTGATCAAAAAAGCAAGAGCATCCACACCTACGGTCGCTGGTTGTTCAAGACCGCCGCCTACTACTTGCGCGGCCGCTGGCACATTGATCTTTCCAAGAAAACCCTGGACTCGGAGGAATACCGCAAGGACATCCACGGCGTCCTCTACTTGGCCCGCGTCAGCAACCGCAGGGCACAGGATTGCAACCGAAATGGTGCCGGCTACGCCTTGCAGCAAATGCAAATCGACGAAGCTCAGAACCGTGGCGTCGCGATTCCATGGAAACGCAACCTCGTTGAAGACTGGAAAGACGTCAACACCCTATGCGCCGTGGACCGCGGCGGCCAAATCATGGTGCCCACCCCCGGCGTGTATGGCGACGTCGTGGCCTGCGACTTCTCCGGCTACTATCCAAGCCTTATCGTCCAGCGCAACCTCAGCAGCGACACCATCAATTGCACGTGCTGCCCCGATGGTGAATTGGTTCCGGAGCTGGGATACCATCTCTGCAACAAACACCGAGGCCACCAATCGACCGTCCTGGAACGCCTTGCACCGCATCGACGCTGGGCCAAAGTCACACTCAAAGGCGCCAAACACGGCACCAAAGACGCCGACACCGTCGCCAAAGCCCGCGCCATCAAGTCGGAACACAAGGCACTCGGCGTCGTCTGCTTTGGCTACTTCCGATACCGCAACGCGCGCTTTGGATGCGCCGAAATCCATCAAGCCATCCAATGCTACGGCCGCCTCGGCATGACCCAAGCACGGGACGTGGTGCATGCACTTGGTGGCCAAATGGTCCACAGCATGACCGACTGCACGTTCCTGCAATTGCCCGGCGCGACCCAACCCCAAGCCAAGCACCTGGCCCGGAAGATCAGCAACCGCGTCGGCGTCATGATGGACCTTGAAGGCATCTACCGCTGGATTGTCTTCCTGCCCAGCAAGGTCCACAGCCAAAGCGAACCCGGCGCCGTGGGCGTGCCCAACCGATACTATGGCAAGTTCGATGATGGCGAATTGAAGGTCCGCGGCATCGACGTGCAGAAGCACAGCACGCCGGATTGGATTCGCCAAGTGCAATGGGACATGCTTCACATATTCCAGGAAGCCGACACGCCGGAGGGCTTCTTGGCGCGCATCCCCCGCGCCCTCGACATTGCCAAAAGTGCTGCCATGGAGCTACGTGCTGGCAACGTCGACCCACGCGACTTGGGCACGGTCATCCAATCCACGAAGGAAGTCGAACAATACACGGCGCAGACCAATGCCCGAACCGCCTTGCTGCGCCTGCGCGACGCCGGCACCGAACGCAAGCCCGGCGAGTACCTGAAGTACGTCGTCACGCGACAAGCAGGCCCCAAGGAAAGTCGGGTGATGCCCATTGAGTTGTTCGACCAAGAGAGTCCTTGGTTTGACGACGTCCAAGTCGGCTACAGCGTGAGCCATTATCTGCGTCTCTTGGCCCGCAGCGTGGAGACGCTCCTTGCCAGTTTTGGGTACTGGGAAGACGCACTCTATGACTGGTTCACGGGCCGCGCGGATTGCCCAATCCCAGTTGCCAAGAAGCGCGTGGATGTCCCAGCCAAGCCCGAATGGGTCGCCACCTAGAACAGGGCCTGCTGGCCTTTCCCGGCGACATCATCCCATACAATGGCATCACCTGTCGGCGCCACCACATCTGGGTCCTTGCGCCGAGTCCAGACCTCACTGCTGACGGGCACCATCTCGTACGCATCGTCATCCGCCGGCGCCAACGCCACATCGTTTCCCGCCATCCAGGCATCGGCCGCAACCCGATCAAGATCCACGACGAATCGATCATGGATTTTCCCGATGAACGCGTTGGCATCACTCGTAATTTGCACGTGGGCCAAGTCGTGGTAGACGTTGCCGGTGCTGCTGAATTCCAGTTTCCGCACCGCGCAGAGGCCGGGCACAATCATGGGCCGCCCATCGCGCCGTTGGATGCGATACGTTGCCCCAGGTTCGATTCCTCCGACGCGGTCCGCGTCCTTTGCGGCTCGCTCCACGACGTAACTCACAGCGGTCAGGCAATGATGCTCTGGCTTGCCAAGCAGTGACTTCCAGGTCCGCGCTTCGGTGAGTTTGTCGTCGCGGGCATTGGTAATGAGTCGTCCTTGGAATCCGGGCATGCCGAAGCGAACGCGGGCAATGCATCGCTTTGCTTCGGGTTCGCGCCAATCCATGGCAATGGCGTCGCCTTGGGGATTCTGCCCGCGTGCAACGGCTGCGGCGACCGCGTCTCGATGCACGGCGACGGGCACGAAATCGGCGTGACGGATGAGTGGCTTGACGAGGCGCTCGGCCTCGTCGTAGATGAACTGCGCCTGCAAGGCATCGACCAGTTCCATGCTCGTGGCATCGATGCCTTCCAAGCCAGCCATCAGCGCGCCTCGCGCTGGGGCTGAGCGCAGCGGACGCCGCGGTGCGAGAGCTCCGCGTCGGCGGCTATGCGAACGCCCCCAGGCCTTGCCGCTCGATGGGCTCCATCAAGCCAGGGTGATCGTTCTTGGTGTCGCCGACGTCAGGGCCGACTTGGTGCATTTGCAAGACGTCGGCGGCGGGCACGGCCAAGTCGAAGGCAGTTTGCGCGTCGGCGGCGAGCCAATCCCCAGCTTGAGCGGTTTCGATGATGACCGGCATCCGATCATGAACCGGGTCCATCAACGGATTCGGAGCGCACGTCAAGATGGATGCGACGTTCTTGCGCTCGCCATCCCACGTACGCTCCTGAATGAGACCAGCCAACAGAAGCGGTTGGCCGTCCTTGCGCTGGATGTAGTACGGAATGCGTTGCTTGCCACTGCGACGCCATTCGTAGAATCCCTTCACGGGAAACAGGCAGTGGCTCGTGCCCAGCAACCCCCGCCACATCGGCGACTCCGCGGCGGTTTCGATGCGGGTGTTGAACACGCCATTGGGTCGTTTTGGAATCGGAAAGCCCCATCGCGCCACGGCCATGGCTGGCTCGCCGCGTCCATCAACGACGGGCAGGTGGCTGGCGGGGGGCACGTTGAATCGCTCTTTGTGCAGGACGTGGGCGACAGCAGGGTCTTGTTCCGGATCGTCCACGAGCTTGCGCAACAACTTCCCGGTTACGGGATCCCAAATCCAGACGACGCGGCCGCACATCAGAACTCCAACGTCGATTGCGCGCTCGACTTGGGGCGCCGACCTTTGACATCCTCCCAGTGCACCGCCGGACCGACCGCTTCCATGGCGCTGGCGTCATTGAACTTCGCGCCGCCGACGTCGGCCTTGAGCGGGTAGGCAACCAATTCGTCATTGCTGGGTTGGGCGAGACATGCACGCAATTCGGCCACGTCATGGTCTTGCGGCCGGAGCCATATCGCCACTTGATCATCGGCGAGTTGTCCAATCATGCGGTCGTGAAACGTCTTGACGAAGGCATTGGGCTCAATGGTGACGAGGCTGAATGCTCGCTCACCCTTCTCCTCCCAATAGCCGCCCACAAGCGCCGGCACGCACATGGCAGCGCCGTCGGCCCGTTCGATGCGAAACGGCTGCTTGCCTTCCCCGATGTCGCCCCATTCCAGGATATAGCTCACGGGTGCGACGCCGTGATGCCCCGCTTTGGCAAACATCCGGCTCCACATTTTTCCGGACTCCAATTTGT
>JBMZJT010000003.1:28406-50627 GCA_049617695.1 Thermoplasmatota archaeon
GGCGTTGAAGCTGCTGAATCTTCGGGTGAAGCCGAAGACGTGCCGTTCAACCCGTGGACCGTCGTCGCCCACGGTCAAGACGGGCAGCCCAGTATGAGGTCGAACGTAGGGTCGATCTGCGTCTTCGAAGACGATGTTGAAGCCCGCCAAGATGCCTCGCTTCTCGATGTCCGGGCCACGAAGGCCAATGACGCCGGCCATCAGAATCCCAGCCGTTGCTGGCCCTTGCCCGCTGGCGGACGACCGACTTCGTCTTCGGGCGTGTCGATGGTTTCCGGCTCGCCGATGGGGACGAGATCTTCCATTTCGCGTCGGCCGCTACCAAAGATGCGGCTGTCCACGGGCACGGCCTCCCAGGCGTCATTGGGGGCCGGCCCCAGCAATTCCATGGCCGCGTCGGCATCGGCTGCCATCCATGCATCGAATTGGCTTGGTTCCAGACTACAAACCTGACGGGGATGATACCTGGCGAACAGGTCGTTGGGCGTCGTCGTGATGATGGCGCCGCACAGCGTTTTGCGGTCTTTCAGGGTGCGCTCGCCGACGAGCCCTGGCATCACGATGGGGTTGCCGTCACGTCGCCGGAACCAGTAACTCTGCTTGCCCTGCGGCGTCTGAATCATTTCGTAAATGCCGGTGCTGACGAACAAGGCGTGGCTGACGCCGAGCATCTTGGACCACAACGGACTGGCCTCGAGTTTGTCATCGCGGGCATTACCAACAGGGCGCGGACCGACCGGGAATCCCCAGCGGATGCGTTGGACTTCGCGCACGGCGTCCTCGGCCGTCACCGCTGCGGGCAGCGTCGTCGTTAGGCGCACCACCGGATGTGGAACCCATTCGCCTTCGTAGGCCCAGCGAATCGCTCCGGTTGCATCTTGGACTTCAATGTCGCTGCTGGTCAGTCCAATAAGGCCCGCCATGCCTGCGAGATGCAGCGCCGCCTCCTTAAGCACCGCCAGGGTGGCCCTCCTGTGAGCAGCGTCGCCATCCGCAACGCCACCATCGTCACCCAAGACGACAAACGCCGCATCGTGCAAGGGGACCTCTACGTGGAGGACCACCAAATCGTCAGCATCGGCGAGACAGCGCCGGAGGCAGACCACACAATCGACGGCACCGGCCAAGTGGTGCTTCCGGGCCTCATCAACCTCCACACGCACGTTCCGATGGGCTTGTTTCGTGGCTACGGCGACGACATGGTCCTCGAGGATTGGTTGCAGCAACGCATCTGGCCGGCAGAAGCGAAGTTGACGACGCAAACCATGCGCGCCGGCGCCGATCTAGGCCACCTGGAGATGATTCAGAACGGCGTCACGAGCTATCTGGACATGTATTGGATGGAGGCAGACGTCATTGCGGATGCTTGCCGGACGGCGGGTCTGCGTGGCTGGTGCGGTGAGGGGATGGTCGATTTCGAGACGCCGGATGGCGAACCAAATGCCAAGACCAAGCTCATCGAGGATTCCATCAAGGCAACGGCCAACGACCCGCTCATCACCCATTGTCCGTCACCTCATGGAACCTACACGGCGAGCCGTGCGACGTACGAAGAATCGGCGCGCATCGCCAAGGACTACGGCGTGCCGCTGCACACGCATTGCTCGGAGACGCGCAAGGAAGTGTACGATGTGGAACGTGACCAGGGCGCCCGGCCCGTTCAGGTGCTCAAGGAGACCGGC
This sequence comes from Thermoplasmatota archaeon, assembly GCA_049617695.1. GTDB lineage: Archaea > Thermoplasmatota > E2 > JACPAO01 > JAHFTW01 > JBFKXH01. Next base: position 30,089 of record JBMZJT010000003.1, read on the forward strand.
GCGCTGGAGGCCAATGCGGTGCTGGCCCATTGTGGTTGGATCACGAAGCAGGAAGCTGCGGACATCGGTGCGGCTGGCGCCAGTGTTGCCCACTGCCCCGTGTCGAATCTCAAACTCGCGACGGGTGGCGTCTGCCCGATTCCGGAGCTCCACGAATGCGGCGTCGCCTGTGGCATTGGCACCGATGGCGCGGCCAGCAACAACGGCACCGACATGTTCGAGTCGATGAAGTTCGCAGCACTGGTGCAAAAGCAGCACCGATGGGATCCAACTGTGTTGCCGGCACAACGGGTGTTGGACATGGCGACGCGGGACGGCGCCCGGGCACTTCGTCGCCCCGACTTGGGTCGCATTGAAGTAGGTGCGACGGCGGATGTTTGCATGGTGGATTTCCGCCGCAGCCAATTGGTGCCAGTCCACGACGCCGTCAGCAGCCTGGTGTACGCAACAAGCGGCCGGGATGTGTCTGCGACCCTCGTGCATGGCCAAGTCTTGATGGCCGAAGGCGCGGTGCGCACGTTGGACGCGGGACAGGTCATGGAAGCGGCACGCGAGGCGGCACGGGAGCTGACGGCCCCGGCTGTCTGAGCCGGACGCGAGCTCAAGTTCGAAAAACGACAAATACTGGCCTGGCTGGTCGTCGTGCATGCGCATCCTGCTTGCCGCCCTGGTTTCCCTGCTGCTTGCCCCCCTGGCGGCAGCGCACGGCGCCCCCGTCGTCTTGGACGTGGAAGACCACCTCATCGCCGACGAGGCCAGCGACGCCTCCTACCTCTGGGACGGCTTCGACATCACCAATGTCTACGTCCGGGAAGCGTTCTACAAGGCCGCCGACCAGGAAGGCCTCATCTTCCGCGTCATGGCAAGCGGGACCAGCATCGTCGCCGGCGAGCATGTCCTGCAACTCGAATCCGAGCAAACCGGCCTGATTGACTTCGTCAGCAACGATGGCTTGAGCTGGGAATCCAGCCACGAGCTCGTTGAAGTCGGCACGCAAACCGATGGCGCCACGGGTGCCGTCAACGTCAACCTGCAAGTGTTCGTGCCCTTCGATCTGGACGGCATCCTCGGCCCCGTGACGGCACGTGCCTACGCAGACGGCGCACAGGTGGACGAAGCCCCCGGCCCCATCTACATCCAAGACCAACCCATCGCCGCGTTTGGTGAAGGCACCCGCGTCATCGATGAACTGGCGCTGGACGGCCCCGATGGGTACACCACCAGCGACATCAGCTACCTGGACGGCCTCTTGACGGTCCAGGTCGGCAACGAAATCACCGTGACCGGGCAACACATCTTCGTGCTCAGCAGCGTCGTCCCCAGCAGCATCTCCTACACCATCGGCGACGAAACCACGGAAGGCAGCGCCGCCGACGTCGGCGCCGGAGAGGAGCCAGTCTTTACTGCCAAGGTGGACGCCAGCGCACCCTTCCAGGTGCGCATCCAGAGCGACCTCGGTGGCCAGGAGACCTACTGGGTCAGTCCTTCGGGCACCGTCACCGAATTCGAGCCCGCCGGCACGGAGGCCGAGCCGCTGTCGCAGGAATCCCCCGGGCCTGGCGCCATCCTGGTGCTGGGCCTCATCGGCCTCGCCCTCCTGCGCCGTCAATCCTTGTAGATCGAACCCCAAATGCCCGCCATGCGATCGGCGGCATCCGGCGTCGAGCGATAGCGACCCATCAAGTCGCGCACGGCAGCTTCATCGCGCAGGCGCAAGCCCTCATCCCGCTGGACGACGCCTTGTTCGACCAGGGTTCGCAAGTGGAAACTCAGGGTTGATTTACCGATCTTGAGGCGCCGCACCAAATCGCCGTGGGCCAATTCCCCCTCTTCGAGGAGGGTCAAGACGATGCGGCTGCGTTGCTTGTCACGCAAGGCGCCCATGACGGCGCGCTCGACTTTGCTCAGCTCCGGCGGAAAGACGCGGACCTTGCCGCCTTCGAGCGAAATGTGAATGTCGCCGTCGTCCTGCAGTCGCTGGGCATGGTATTGCACCAAGTGCAGGCTGGTGTCCGCTTGACGCGCCAGCTCACGCAAGTGCAGCCCTGGGAAATCCAGGATCAATTGCCGAATCTTGGCACGCATGTCCATGTCAGCGAATGATGGGCCAAATCAGGAGGCCGACGATGCCCAAATCGAAGACGGCGGACGCCACTTCCAAGTGTTGGTGGCCAATGAATTCCGTCAGCAAGGCGATGCCGACGATGATTTGCTTGAGCGCAAACAAGCCAAAGGCGACGGTGACGAATCGCAGGCTTCGGCTTTCGTTGCGCTGCGCGGCCCGCGCGGCGACGACGGTCAATGCAATGGCGACGGCCGCGACCACGAAGACAATCGCAGCAGCCGCCAATTCGCTGGGGTGACCCATACAGGTTGAGTCGCGCGCCCCTTCATAGAGGGCAACGTTGCGGTGCCACGACGAGAACGGTTAGATAGCGGCCGTTTTGTCATTCGCTGAACATGCGTCGAATGATTGTCCTTCTGGCCCTGCTCGTGCTCCTGGCCCCGCTTGCCAGTGCCCACACGGCTGCGCCGCCGCGCTCGGACTACACACGCCTCCTGCATGACTGCTCGGACGATTACTTCGGCGGCGACGGATTTGGCAACGGTGCGGACGGCTACGACCTCCACAGCGTGGACCTGCGCGAAGCATGGAGTTCCACCCTCAGCCACCACGTCATTTTCCGGACCATCCTCAACGGCGAAGGCCCATCCACGTTGACGCTGACGTTCAAGGCCGACGGCGCCAGCAAGAGCTACACTTGGCAAGGCGAAGGCAGCAGCTGGACGGGCAGCTTCGACGACGTCACGTATTTCGACGACCTCGATGACGGACCGCGCTTTGCCCTGGAAGGCGCCATCAAGCGCAGCACGCTGGGCCTCAGCGTCGGCGACAAAATCACCGACGTGCGCCTCGTGGGCAGCCACAACGGGGACACCCACGACTCGGTCCCCGGCGATGACACGGGCGCTCTGCAAAGCTGCACGGACCAATACAACCCCGGGACGGGCTACACGCTCAAAGGCCCCGTGCAATACGTCAGCGCCGCATTCCAGCAAACCGATGTGGAAGTGGAAAACGGCCAGGAAACCTTCGTCACCCTCGATTTGAGCAACCTCCTGCGCGACGCGGCCCAAAGCGCCACGGTTCGCCTCAGTTCCGACGGCGAAGGCGTCCGCCTGCATGACCCGCGCACCGGCGAATACGTCACCACCGGGACGTTCGACCTCAACAAACGCGGCAGCGCCGGCAGTTCCTCGTTCATCCATGTGGCCGTCGGCGGCGCGACCGGCAGCGGCACCGCCACCGTGACCGTCACGACCGATTTGGGTGGCCGCGTGACCCAGCAACTGGACTACGAGATTCTGCCCCCCGGTGAGACGGCGACCACGACAAGCACCACGGCCCAGCAAGAGGACGGCGAGGATGCGCCCGCTGCGCCGATTGCCTTGCTTCTTGTGGGACTTGTGCTCTTGGCGCGCCGTCGATGAAGCGCGCGCTGCTCCTCACCCTCTTTCTCGTCCCCCTCGCGGCAGGCCACGCAGAACCCATTCAGAGCGACCCCGCGGGTGGCGCACGATTGGAAGCCGCACCCAGCAGCGTTTGGGTCGACTTTTCCGAGCCTGTGTTTGCCGAGGGGTCGTGGCTCCGCGTCGTCGATCAAGATGGCAACCGTGTCGACTTGGATGACTTGAGCATCACAGGACCCACGGCTCGGCCACGCATGACGGTCAGCCTGGGCGACGTGGGCGATGGTGCCTACCGAATCCAGTGGCAGACCTATTCCAAGAGCGACGGCCACACGATCAACGGCGCCATCGGCTTCGCCGTGGGTGGTTTCGCGCCACCTGAAACCACCACCGATCCTGAATCCGATGTGGACTTGTTCGCCGCCGCCAGCCGCGCCGTGCTGTACGCAGGTTTTGCCTTGGGCATCGGACACCTTGCCTACAGTCGCTGGGTCCAAACACCTGTACGTGGGAGTCTTCGGGCAGGCTCGTGGCTTGCGCTGGCGGGTACAGCAGCCCTGACATTGGATACATGGCAAGGTACAGGCCTTGGCCTGAGTGCATACTTGACCAGTGACGGCGGCCGCGACTTCGTCATCCGGACGCTGGTGGCTGCAGCGCTCGTCGTGCTGGCCCGCACCCGCCTTGGATGGTGGGCACAAACCATGGGTTGGGCCGCGCTGGCGTGGCTGACGGCGCAATTTGGCCATGTGACGCGAGAAGGCCTGTGGGCGACGGGGCTTGAATGGCTCCACTTGGTCGCCGTGTCAGCGTGGCTGGGTGGATTGTGGCTCTTCATTCGCCACATTGGGGAGGGCGCAACGCATGGCGTTCGTTTCACGCGGATGGCTCAAGCCGCCGTGGCGGTGCTCGCCATCACGGGCAGCCTGATTTCGTTCGTCCTGCTGCGAGATGTCCTCGATGCAGGCATTTGGAACGATTCCTGGACGTGGTTCCTGGCGGCCAAGATTGCGCTGGTGCTTGCCATGCTGGCCCTCGCCGCCGTCAATCGATGGGTGTTCCTGGAGGACCATCCCTTGCGCAGGCTCGTTTCCCGCTGGCGGCCCGATTGGACGGCGACGGGTGCTGCCCGGGTGCGCGGCCTGCGGCGGACGGTTCGCTTCGAACTCACGTTGGCGGGTTGCGTGTTGATTGCGGCCGGCCTGTTGATGTCGGTGAGTCCGCCGAGCACCGATTCCATCCAAGTGGCCGACGGCCTTGAACGGACGGCCCAAGGCAACGCCTACACGGGCTTGCTGCAAGTCAGCCCGCAGCCCACGGTCGGCGCCAGTCACACGGTGCGCGTCTACGTCGCCCTGGAAGGCGAGCCACTGGTGGCCAACGATTGCGGGCGCGATGATTGCCTGCGGCTGCGGTGGCTTGTGGACGGGGAGAATGAGCAGGAGAAGGATCTCATCGCCCAGGGCGATGGGTGGTGGCTTGCCGAAGACGTGCTGTTGGCGCAATCTGGCAACACGACCATGGAGGTCGACGTCCAATCGGCGGCCGTCTACTTCGATACGCTTGTCTTCGATCCGTTTGCCGTCTAGCGGCGGCGCCAGGCAGCCAATCCGACCAAGCCGACAAGCAGCGCGAGCATGCCTACGCCGGGGCTGTCTTCGCCTTCCTCGGCGGCTTCTTCCATGGCGTGATGGGCGTGTTCTGCTTCCAGAGCCGCGATGCGATCTTGCAGTTCCAGCAGCGTCGGCACGTCCGTGCGCGGGAAGGTCAGGTCGCGAAAGTCATCCAGAGGACCGGAGATGTCGTACAGGCCGTCGACGGCGGTGTCGCCAATGGTGCCGACCAGGCGCAGTTGGTATTGTCCAGGCTCGGTCAGGATGTAGGGGTCGCCGAAGCTGTAGCGACCGACGGCGCCGTATTGTTTGACCAGCGGTTGGCTCAGCTCTTCGCCGCTGGGGCTGATGACCGTGGCTTGGAGTTGGTCTGCGAGGTCGGGCACTTCGTCGCCGCGTTCGCCGTTGTTGTTTTCGCGGATGATCAGGTCAAGGCCGCTACGCAGGTAGGTCGCGGTCGGCTCGCTGCGGTGGCCGACGGTCAGGAAGTAGGCACCGTCGTCGGTCTGCACCGTGTTGTGGGCACCGGCCATGGGGACGGCCAGGAGCAGGCAGGTCAGGGCGATGAGCGTCTTTGTCATCCATCGAACACAGCCTTGGTTGGTCAAAAATGAAACGGTGGCGGAGGCAAGGCCCTTTGAGTGCCACCAGGTCGCCCGCCTGTGCGCCTCGTCTCCTGGAACATCAACAGCCTCCGCGCCCGCATCGGCCGCGTGCAAGCGTTTCTGGAGCGCCACGACCCCGACATCCTTTGCCTCCAAGAAACCAAAGTCCAGGACGCCGGATTTCCACGCCTGGCGTTCATGGAACACCACATCACAACCTATGGCCAACCCACCTACAACGGCGTCGCCATCCTGAGCAAAAAGAAGCCCGACGAAGTCCTGCGCGGCTTCCCCGGCGACCCCACCGACCATGCCCGCGTCCTGGCCGCCCGCTTCGACGACCTCTGGGTCTACAACCTCTACGTCGTCAACGGCAAGAGCCCCGATGACCCCGCCTTCCTGATCAAAAAAACCTGGTTCGAAGCCCTCGGCGCCGCCCTAGGCGACCGCCACGACCCCGGCGACGACGTCCTGCTTCTGGGCGACTTCAACATCACGCCCACAGACCTGGACACCCACGATCCAGAAGGTCTCGCCGGCCACATCCACCACACGACGGACGAACGCGCCTGGCTCCAAGACCTCATGGACTGGGGCCTCCATGACTTGCATCGCCAAGTGACCGACGACCAAGTGTTCACCTGGTGGGACTACCGCAACCTCAGCTTCCAGAAGAACGAAGGCCTGCGCATCGACCTCGCCCTTGGAAGCCAGACCATCTCTGACCGCGTCCAGAACGTCTGGGTGGACCGGGACGAACGCAAAGTCGGCGACCACGCCGAGAAGCCGAGTGACCACGCACCGCTCGTCGTCGACTGGTAACACCGACACAATCCCTTTTCCCGGTCGCGCCAGTCCCCTATCGTGGCCGACGTCATTGTCGAAGCACGCAAGCTGCGCAAGGTCTACGAAACGGGCCGCCTGCGCGTCGAGGCGCTCAAGGGCATCGACCTGCAAGTCCGCCGAGGCGAAATGCTCGCCATCATGGGCCCCAGCGGCTGCGGCAAAACCACCCTGCTCAACTGCCTGAGCGGACTGGACGACGTCAGCGGCGGCCAGGTGCTCATCGAAGACAAAGACCTGGCAGCCATGAAGGACCTTGACCGAACCCGCCTACGCAGCCGCCGCATGGGCTTCGTCTTCCAGAGCTTCAACCTCCTGCCCGTTTTGACGGCCCTGGAAAATGTCGAATTGCCCCTCCTCGTCAGCGGCATCGACCCCAAAACGGCCAAGCAGCGCGCCGCCCAAGCCCTCGCCCAAGTCGGCCTCCAAGACTACCAGGACCACCGACCCAAGGAGCTCAGCGGCGGCCAACAACAACGCGTCACCATCGCGCGCAGTCTCGTCAACGACCCGGCCATCATCTGGGCCGACGAACCCACGGGGAACCTCGACACCGAGAACGGCCAGGAAGTCCTCGACCTGCTGCATGAACTCAACCAGCGCCTTGGCCAAACTTACGTCATTGTGACCCACGACCCGGCCATCGCCAAGAGCTGCCACCGCATCATCCACATGGAATCCGGTGCCATCCGAACGGTCCAGAAGGGCGCCGGCAAGGCCCTCAAATTGGCCACTGCTCGGGCATGAACCTCGGCTGGATTTTCGTCGCGACAGCCCTCATCGTCGCCGCCATCGTTGGAGCGCTGGCACTGCGGCGCCCCATCCTGTTTCGCATGGCGGCGCGCAACGCCTTGCGCCGGCCCAAGCAAACGGCGACCGTCATCGCCGGCCTGATGATTGGCACCGCCATCATCAGCGCCGCCCTGGTGGCTGGTCAAAGTGCGACGTCCGCCATCCGCGGCGCCGTCTACGACGCCTTGCTCGAAGTGGACGAAACCGTCCGCATGGAGGGATTCTACTTTTTCCCTGAACGCGTTGAAGATGCCTTCCTGGACGACCCCGAAGTCGTAGACTATTTCGACGCCGTCAGTACCAACATCTTCTGGGACATCACCACGGAAAGTCCACGCACGGATTTGTTCGAGCCCGGCGTGACGTGGGTCGGCTACGATCCTGGCCCCGACCGGGATTTTGGCGACTTTGAATTGGCCGGCGGCGGACGCAGCGACGGCACGGGATTGGTCGCCGACGAAGTCATTGTCAACCAAGAACTGGCCCAGGCGCTTGACCTCGAAACGGGCGACACATTGCGCGCCGCGTACACGCTCCCCGTCGACCCCCTCATTCCGACGTTCGAGATCTTCACGGGCACCCTCGGGCCCGGCCTTGAACCCAATCTGCCACTGCCCGTCCCGGTGCCTGTCAATTTGCTGGGCACGGCAAATCAGGCCTTCACGGTGCCCGACGGCGCGACGGCGGCGACCTTCATTTTGGCCTGCGGCGACCCCAGCGCAGCAACCTCCTGCCCACCTGGCACGACCCTACGGCTCAACGCCATCGACCCGACCGGCGACATCTACACGGTCCGCCACGCCGACCCGATCGGTCGTTGCCCCACGGACCCCACCTGCCCGCAGGACATCTTGTGGCTCAATGTCACCGCACCAGGTGGCGAAACGCTCAACGGCGGCCGCTGGACCCTGGAAGTCCGAGGCGAAATCAGCCTTCAGACGAACTATGGCTTGGTCGCCGTGGCCGTCGAGCCCGTGTATGATTTGCAGCAACTGCGGGAACGCGCTGAAGCACTGGAGGACCTGGCGGGCATGCCTGGCTTGGAGGCCTTCGGCGAAGCGGACCTCTTTGGCGAACGGCAAGACGTGGATCTGCGGGTTGCCGCCATTTCGAATGGCGGTCGTGGCAACCTCTTCGACCTCGGGCCGACGGTATGGATGCCCTTGGAACCGATGCAGCAATTGTTGCAACGCCAGGGCGAAGTCAACTACGTCAAATTCAGCAATCCAGGCGGCATCGCCGCCGGCGCCGCCGGCACCGAAGAAGCCGTGCAGATTCTCGAAGCCCGCCTTGCCGCCATCCAGGCGAGCGAACCCGACAATGCCGCCATTCAATTCCTGACCATCAAGACCCTCAAACAGGACTTCATCCAAGTCGCCGACCAAGCAGGCGAGCTGATGACGGGCTTGATGATCTTCGCCGGCAGCCTCAGCATCATCACGGGACTCCTCCTGATCATCAACATCTTCACGATGCTGGCCGAAGAACGCCGCAGCGAACTCGGCATGGCCCGGGCCGTGGGCCTCAGCCGCCGCGACGTGGTGCGCTTGTTCCTGTTCGAAGGCAGCCTCTATGCAGTTGCGGCCGCCGCCATCGGGGCGTTGCTGGGCGTGCTGCTCGCGCTTGGCATGATCTGGGGCCTCAACACCGTCATCGCCGGCCAAGGCGGCGACTTCCCGCCGATTCCATTTGCCCCCCAACCCAGCGCCGTGCCGATTGCATTTGCCACCGGCGCCCTGCTGACCTTCACGACGATTTTCTTTGCCAGTCGACGACAGAGCCGACTCAACATTGTCCGTGCCATCCGGCAAATCGACGAACCCCAGCAAGGCGGCGCCCCGTGGATGCCCTGGGTCGGCGCACCGCTCCTGGCTGCGGGCATCGCTATGACCGCGACCGGTTGGTGGTTTGGACAGTTCAGCCTGCAAGTCTTCGGGCCGCTTTTGATCGCCGCCGGCGTCATGCTCCTGCTGCGACCGTACCTGCGCCGCAAGCCGGTGGACATGACGATGGCGGCCTTGCTGGCATCCTACTACGTGGCGACCATCTACGCGATCACGAAGTACGACAACATTGAGGAAGTCAACGTCGTCGGACCCTTGCGCGCCGTCATTTTGACGCTGTGCATCGTCGTCCTCGCCAGCTATTGGCAGACCGGCCCCCGCCTCGTGGGTCGGCTCATGGCCCGCTTCAAGCGATTGCGAGCGATCGCCCTGCCCGCGATGGCATACCCGCAACACAAGCGGTTTCGCACGGGCATGACGCTCGGAATGTTTGCCATTGTCATCCTCAGCATCGGATTCTTCAGCATTTTTGGAAGCCTGTTCGAAGTCGACGCCGCCCGCCATACTGGCGGCTTCGAGGTGGAAGCGACGACGACCCTGAGCGTCGAAGACCTGGCCGACTACGACCAGGGACTCATCGATGCCGGCGACATCCGCCACGTGGAGCGGTTGACTGACTACGCGACGTTCCTGCCGGATTTCATCACGGTCGAAGGCGAACAGACCGGTCAATTTGGGCCGCCACAACATCATGTCTACGGCATCGACGAGAGCTTCCTCGACGTGCATGAATTCCAACTCTTGTGGACGCTGGATGACATCTCCCAAGAGGAAGCCTACGCACGCATCTTCACGGACCCACAAGCGGTCATCGTGGCCTACCCGTACTCCACGGACGAAAGCAACAACGACCTGAGCCACGAAGTCGGCGAAACCCTGACGCTGCACATCGGCGACTGCTTGGACCCCGTCACCGAGCCGATTGCGCAAGACGCTGCCGACGCCTGCCCGACGTACACCATCGTCGGCATCCAGGAACAATTCCACTTCCCCGGCATCTTCCTGCCCAAACAAGCCGTGGATGACATGTTCCCGCAGCACCGCGACCTCTACCTCTACGACTTGGCCCCAGGCGTCGACGCCCAGGACATGGCCAAGGACTTGGAGCGCAACTACCGAGACGTCGGCATGAACGCCGCCGCCAGCCAAGTGCTTGTCGAGGAGCAGCAGGAGGCCTTCCGCCAAATCCTGGGCGCCATGAAGGTCTTCCTTGGCCTCGGCCTCATCGTCGGGGTGCTGAGCCTTGGCATCATCACAAGTCGAAGCGTCCTGGAGCGCCGCCAAGAAATCGGCATGATGCGCGCCTTGGGCTTCACCGGCCGCATGATTCGACGCATTTTCTTCATCGAGGTCACGGCCATCATCTTGCTTGGTGCCCTCATCGGCATCGCGGCAAGCATCGTCGTCACCTACGGCCTGTGGTTTGCCATCATCCGCGAACTCAACTATCCCTACACGATTCCATGGGCCGACATTGGTTGGCTCCTGCTCATCAGCTACGCCGTGGCGCTACTTGCCACCGTGGCGCCCATCCTGCGAGCCGCCAAGATTCCCCCGGCAGAAGCCCTGAGGTACATCGAATGACCTGGAACGACCGATTGCGACGCGACGTGCCCAAAGCGGACATCCCCACCTTCCTGACCGAACTGCAGGCGCTGGTGGCCGCCCTACGCGAAGGCCGACCATGGGATGCCTTGCTCACGCCACTGCTCCATGAACACGCCGACCTCACCGTCGGCTACTTGGATCCAGGACCTGCCAAGAACGCCGTCGCCGAAGCCCTTCAAGCCACTGGCGGACACCGCGTGCACGGCGAATAGTAGGGACTGTTGGCCTGGGGCGTCCGGTCATCCTTGCTGGCCATGGGAATCACGTTGGTCCCCGGCGCCCGGGTTTTGAATTCTAGCTCCGCCACGGGCTCGCCGCCGAGAATGTGTTCCTCCCAGACGCGTACGGCATCATCCATCGTCAAGTGGCTGTACCAGACGCCTTCGGGATAGACGACCATCATCGGACCGTGGCCGCATTGGCCAAGGCAGCCAGCTTGATTGATTCGGATTTGCTCCTTCATCCCGGCTTCGCGCATCCGCTTCTTCAATTCGGCCCGGATCTCCACGGCAGGCCCATCACGGGCGCAGGCGCTTTCACTCGTGCACACAAAGGCATGCAATTCGAAGCGTCGGCCGATTCCAGTGGCGTCGCGAGGCGTCGGGTCCACGACCTTCGACCTGTCGGGGGCTTCTAAAGCTCGGCGGAGGTGGCTGCGCCCGTGTTCCCGACCGGCCTGGATTGGCTCATCTTCACAGGCAGCCTACTGTTCACTGTCGCATTGCTGCCGCAAGCCGTCCGCACGGTGCGTTTGGGCCGAGCCGACGACTTCAGCATCCCGTTCGTTCTCATGGTCATCGCGGCCTCGGCGATCACCTTGACCTACTGGTTGTTGACCCGCGCCACCGACTGGGAAGTCTACTACGGCTTCATCGCGAATTTGCTCGTCTGGGGCCTGGTGTTCTACTACCGCCTGTGGCCGAGGCCGACGGCGTGAACATTCCATTTGACGACTTCATGGGCTTTGCACGCACCGTGCGTGGGCCCGGGGACGTGATGGTGGTGGCGGACGTGGATGCGCGACACCACAACCCGATGGGCGTCGTCCACGGGGGCGTCCTGATGGGCTTGATGGATTCCGCCATGGGTGCCAGCATGACGAGCCTCTTGGAACCCGGTGAACGGACGACCAACAGCGAAATGCAAGTCCGCCTGGTCGCACCCGTTGAGGCCGGCGAACTGGTCGCGACGGCCCAGCGCCTCCACGAAACGGCGCGCACGATTCTCTGGGAAGCGACCGTCACCCATGAGGGCCGCATCGTCGCGCGTGCCACATCCACATTCATCCGCATGAAGTGACGCGAAGGGTTTTGTCGTTCCACTGAACTTGAACCTGCATGCAGAAGACCGTTGTGTTCGTCTTGCTTGCCACCATCCTGGCCGGATGCGCGGACGAAGGCGCCGCACCCAATGAAGAAGGCCCACGCCTCGATGTGACGGATGACACCGGCGGCATTCGCGGCGTCGTCGTGGACCAAGCCATCACGCCGGTGGCGGGTGCTGCGGTCCGTATCGCCAGCCTCGACCGGGAAACCACCACGGATGAGGAAGGCCTGTTCACCTTCACGGGCCTCGAGCCCGGCACCTACTTCCTGGAAACCTCGAAGCTCCTGTACGACACGGTCCAGACCAGCGTCGAAGTGCAAGCTGGCAACGCAGAACCGAAACTGGTGAACATCCGCATCACCAAGCTCGTCGATGCAGCCCCATACCTGGAAACCCATCAATTCGAGGGCTTCTATGAGTGCGCCTTCGCCTTGGTGTTCATCACGGATCAATGCGACATGGCCGTGCGCACGGTTCACGACGCCGGCGTCGAACCCGTCCCGCGCCAGATTCAAAACAACGTCAACACGGCGTACGTCACCTGGACCGACAGCATCGTGAGCGTCGTCCAGGAAGGCTTCTGGAATGAAGGCGCGACGCCGAAGATGTGGATGATGGTCGATTCGACGCCCATCGACAATGGCTGCGATTGTTCGGATTACACCTATGTCACGGCCCAAGGCGGCGCCCCCACGTACGGCCGCGCCGACCGCCCCGCCGAGGTCAATGCCCCGGCCAACTGGCCCGTTGCCGGCGAAGATGTCGCCATTCGGGGCTTCGTGCCCTTCACGGATTCCGCGACGGAAGCGGCCTACGCGATTGATGTCAAGTTCGACATTTTCACGACGTTCTTCCACAACTACGTCCCGCAGGAAGGCTGGAACATTCAGGAGAAGGACGACTACCCGGTGCCGGAATGAAGCGGCTGCTGCTCCTGTTGCTGGCCGCCACACTGGCCGGCTGCGCCGATGACGCCGCGCCCGCCGACGAAGACCCCCTTCCCGTCACGGCGACAACCGGTTGCCTGCTTGGCGTGGTCGTGGACGAAACCATCACGCCCGTTGCCGATGCCACCGTGCGCGTGGCCAGTGAAGGCTTGGAACAGGCCACGGACGGCGACGGCGCCTTCCAATTTTGTGACCTGAGCCCCGGCACCTACTTCGTCGCCGTGGACAAGCCCCTGTATTCGAGCATGCAAAGCTCCTGGGATGTCAAGGCCGGCGTGGCCGACCCGGCACCCCTGAAGATGCAGATTCAACGCATCCCGGGCTTGGTCGCCTACGTCGACACACACCAATTCGAAGGCTTCTACGAGTGTGCCTTTGCCACCGTGTTCATCACAGACAGTTGCGACATGGCCGCACGCACCGCGCATGACGCCGGCGCCGAGCCCGTGCCACGCAACCTGCAAAACAACGTCAACACCGCGTACGTCGCGTGGTCTGAATCCATTTCGACGGTCGTGCAGGAAACCTTCTGGGATGACCGCGCGTCGAACACTTTCCGAAGCAGCCTCCAGGACACGCCCATCGACAACGACTGCGACTGCTCCACCAAACACATGGAGCGGGCGGGCACCGGCGGTTACATCCTGGACCGCATGGACAAGGACAACTTGATTGACAAGAACACGCGGGGAACCCAGAGCTGGCCGGTCATGGATGATCTGGTCGACGGCCAAGTCGCGGTGCGTGGGTTCATTCCGTTTCAGGACCCCACGAGCGTCGACTACGCCATCGATCTCCGGTTCGATATCTTGACGACGTTCTTCCACAACCACACGCCGCCTGCGGAGTGGACGTTTGAATCCCGGGCCGACTACCCACCCCCCAGCTAACGCTTCGTCAAGGGGACGGCAACGGATTTGAAGGGCCCCTCGGCTGGGCACGCATGCGCTGGATGGCCCTCCTGTTGCTCACAACGGTTCTGGCTGGTTGTGCCGACGAGCTTCCGCAAGAAGCCACGGACGATCTGACCTTTGACGATGATCTGAGTGCGACAGACACCACGGGCGTCATCCGCGGCGTGGTCGTCAACGACGCCATCGAACCCGTGGCGGGCGCCACGGTCCTCATCACAGGTCTGGAGATCACGGATGAAACTGATGAGCAAGGCCGGTTTACATTCAGCAACCTAGAGCCAGGAACCTACTTCCTCGACGTCACCAAGGACCTGCACACGGCCGTCCAGGCCAACGTCGAAGTGCAGGCGGGCATCGATGCACCTCCGGTGTTGAAGGTCCAGCTCAACCGACTCTACAGTGGCGACCCCTACCTCGTGACCATGGCCATGGATGGCTTCTTCACCTGCAGCCAGGCCGGCACCATCGTTTGGGGGTACTCCAGCAGCCCATGCCACAGCATCGGATGGGGCACCAACATCGACCTGTGCGACGACTACGGGGCCTGCTTGGACCAGGAGCGCGTCTTCCACGTCGATTTGGATGCCGGTTGGCAGTCGATCATCTACGAAATGGACTGGGAGGCCACGGCGCAAGGCACCAGTGAGCGCATGGGCATGAGTGTCAGCACGTACCACCCCGAACGCAACAAGAACCACTGGTTTGCCAGCGTGTCTAGTGAGCCGCCGATGTACTTCGCGGTCGCGACGGGCGAAATGCACCCGACGTCCCAGGAAGGCGACGGCCCCGCAGGCCCCATTCCAGCAGACGGCATGACGGACATGTCCATGTACATGAGTGTCCGCGAGCCCGACCCGTGCACCGGCGTCGTGTACTGCCCTGGATTCGCCATCGACCAGAAATTCCAGGCATGGCACAGCCAATTCTACTACCAACCCGCGCCGGAAGGCTGGTCCTTCCGCAACGGTGACACGAGCCCCTTCTAAATTCGTTCAATCGACAGCAAACCCCAAGAACCCCCAGCGCGGCTCGCCGCCGATGCGATGGATGGTCGCGCTCCTCTTGAGCGCCCTCTTGGCCGGTTGTGCAGAAGAACTCCCCCAACAGGAGGCCCCTGACGAAACGTTCGACGACGTTGACGTGGAAGTCACCGACGACACAGGCGCCATCCGCGGCGTGGTCGTCGATCAAGCCATCGTGCCCCTCGAAGGCGCCACGGTTTTGCTGCCACTGGCCAACGAAGACGTGACGTTCACGACGGACAGCGAAGGCCGCTTCGTCTTCAACGACGTCGAACCCGGCACCTACTTCCTGACCATCAGCAAGCCCGCCTACGAATCGGCGCAGGCCCCGGTCACCGTCGAAGCCGGCCAAAGCACCCCCGTGGTCAAGGTCCAGCTGTCTCGCCTCTTCGAAGGCGACCCCTTCCTCGAAGTCGTCGAGTACAAGGGCTTCGTCGGTTGCGCTTACAACATGTTCGTCAGCAGCACCTGCGTCAACGACTACACGCGCATTGCCCCCGTCTGTGACGGCGGCTGTGCCCCCTTCGTCACCGGCATTGTGGACCAGCGCGAATACCGCTCCGAAGTCGGCGCCGGCTGGCAGAGCATCGTCTGGGAAATGAACTGGGAAAGCAGCCTCTCCGGCACCGCCGAAGAAATGGGTTTGACCGTCAGCTTCGCAGACCGCATTGGCGCATCCCACTGGTACACCAGCACGTCCCAGGGCAAGCCGTTCCGCCTGCAATGTGATGTGAACATCATCTGCCCCGAGCAGCAGGACGGCGAAAACGGCGAACCGATGATCAGCCCCGATGGTCAAGATGATCTGTGGAACATGATCAGCGCCGGCGACGGTGGCGTGGCCTTGCAACAGGAGATTGAAATCTTCCAGACCAACTTCTACTACGCACCCAGCCCCGATGGATGGTCCTTCCTGGCCGGCGACCCCTACCCATTCTAGTCGCTCATTTTGGCCATGGGCCAGCAACGTTCAAGTGACGGCGCTGGCGATGAGGGCCGATGCGTGCCACGTGCCTCCTGCTCCTGCTGAGTCTGACCCTCGCAGGTTGCGCCGAAGAAACCGCAGGGCCGACTCCGGCCGAAGAAGGCCCCGTTGCCCAATTCGATGAAGTCACCGGAGCCGTTCGGGGCGTCGTCGTCGACGAGCAAGTGGTGCCTGTCGCAGGCGTCACCGTCACACTAGCCGATACATCCACGACCACGGACGCCGACGGCAGCTTCGTCTTCAACAACGTCGTCCCCGGCAGCTACGTCCTCGAAGCCTCGTCCCCATTGCACAATGGCGTCCAACAAACCATCACGGTCGCCGCCGGCGAAGCGACGGATGTGGTCAAAATTCAGATGACGCGCCTGTTCTCGGAGGACCCCTACGTGGAGCCCTTCCAGTTCAAGGGCCGCCTCGCATGCCACTTGCAGGCCGGACTCACAGCGCCATGCGTCACGGATTTCACGCAGATCGTGCCAGGCTGCGGCAACGGCTGCGTTCCCCAACTGCGCACGGCGCTTGGGGATTCGCGCGACTTCATCTACGAAATCACCGGCGGCTGGCAAACCCACGTCGTGGAACTCACCTGGAAACCGACGTCCGTCGCGACGTCGCAGAATCTGGGCATCATCGTGCGCGACTTTGCCCCCGGCGGGGCCAATCACCAATACGCATCATCTGGCGGCAGTGATCCGGTTTGGCTCCGCATCGACTGCTGCGATCCACACCCAACGCAAGGCGGCCCACACTCCCTGGCCATCCCGCCGGAGGGCTATGACAACATCATGCACTTCACCGGAGTACGCACGGAAGATGGGCAACCAGCCGCGCTGGCCGTGGAGCAAGAATTCGAAGTGTTCCTGCACACGTTCTACTACGGCATCCCGCCCGAAGGTTGGTCCTTCTTGGCCGGCGACAGCAACCCGTTCTAGTCGAGCGGCGGCATCTGAAAGTTGGGTTTGCCTGGTTCAAGGCCCGCATCCATGGCTTGTGGACGGGGCTCATCGCAAGGAGCGAGGACCAAGCCCGAGCGCAGCTTCGGCACGAAATACGTCGCCTTCTGGGGCATCAAGTGACCTTCCGAGGCCACGTCGAGCACGGCATCCACAGGCTCCGGGGCCAAGAAGACGGCACACGGGAAGGTGCCGCCGTGGACCAACGCCACGGTTTCCTCGTCGCTGCGGCTGTAGCGCAAGTGCTCCTCGACTTCGTCCATGTTGACGCCCCAATGCTTCGTCAGTAGGTGATCGTGAAGCACCGTCACGGCGAGGCGATCCACGCGGCCGCGACCTTGATCGAGACTGCCCTCGAAGCGCATCTTCCACGCCCCATCCTGGCTGTACGCCACGACCGTGCGGGGGTCCTCCACGTGTCCCCGCAGGAATGCAGCATGGGCCGCATCGTCGCCACCTGGCAAGTCCAAGCGGTCGATGCGCCAATCAGGCAAGTCCGAGACCGCCGCTTCCAGATTGGCAAAGGGCAGATCGACCAGCAATCGGTTCGTCGGGCGAATGGCGAGACCCGGATCGTTGTCGCGCACCATGCAGACCAGGAGGCTGCCATCTTCGTCGCGGCCAGTGGCTTGGTAGTGCTTGACCTGGGTCGCATAGCGGTGGTGCCCATCTGCGATGACCACCGTGCGATCCTCGAATTGGGCCTGCACCTCCGCCACCGCTTCGGGGCGATCAACGCGCCACAGTTTGTGCTTCAGGCCTTCTTCGTCCGTGAAGTCGTAGAGGCAATCGAAGGCATTGCTCGAGAGGACCTCGTCCACCCAGCCGCGCTCGTCGCGGTACAGGAGCCAGATGCTCTCTGGATTGGCATTGCATGCCTCCAACAAGTGCAAGCGGGTGCTGCGCTTCTTGGGCAGCGTCATCTCGTGGCGGCGAATCGATTCGTAGGCCGGATCGACGGCGACCTTGCAGAAGAAGCCGGTCATGGTTCCAGCGGGATGTTGGACTTCGTAGCGGTAGAAGGCCGGTCGTGCTTCACGCGTCAGCACGCCCGACTCTTGCCACATCGCCAGCGCCTTGGCCGCGGCCTGGTACTTCTCATCCCCGCCCGGCGGAAGCGTCACCGCGACGATGTTGTGGGGGTCGCTCTCCAGGAACGCATCGCGCTCCTCGTCGGTAATGACGTCATGGGGCGGACTGGTGACCTTGGCCATGTCCTGGCCTTGGTAGCGCAGGGCACGGAAGGGAGCGATGTGAACCACGCGGGGCGACCGGGGCACTCCCTGAAAGGAGTGTCGGGGTGGGCGAAGCTTAGGATTCAGGCGCCCAATTGACAGGGCCGACGACGGTTTCCCACATGCCCGAGAGATGCTCGCGGGTGTAACGGTGGTACCGCTCCGTGTTGGCGTGCGCCATTCCGGCGACGCCGTCGTGATTTTCCTTGATGATACGACACGGGATGCCGACGGCCAGACTGCGTGCAGGCACTTCGCCGCGATCAGGCACCAAGGTCAGCGCCCCGACGACGGCGTGGGCCCCCACGGTTGCCCCGTTGAGGATGATCGCATTCATGCCGATCAGCGCGCGTTCGTGAACCGTACTGCCATGGATGACGGCGCCGTGACCCACACTGACGTCAGGGCCGATGACGACGGGGCAGCCCTTCTCGGTGTGGACGGTGCAATTGTCCTGAATGTTCGTCCCGCGCAGCAGCGTGATGGGCTCGATGTCGCCGCGCAGCACCGCATTGGGCCCCACGAAACAACCCTCCTCGATGGTCACTTGGCCGATGATTTGGGCGCCAGGCGCGATGACGGCGCTTGGATGAATCGAAGGGGCCACAGGCCCTTCCAGGTCGGTACGTACATGCGGCTCTGCCATAACGATGAAATGACGGAGCCTAGGTTGAAACTTCGGATGCGCCTTTTTGCCGCCTTTCTGCTCATCGCCACAGCCCTTGCAGGGTGTAGCGATGCGCCTGCGCCGCAACGAGACGTGACGTCTGCGCAATGCTTGGAGCAGGGCCAGATTTTGCAGGATGGCATCTGCGTGGCCCCGCCGTTCGAGATCCGCGACTTCGAAGACCCCAACCACCATTGCGTCGTCACCCAACAAGACGACCGCGTCCATGCGCCAGACCTCGTCGGCAATCCATGGCAATTGGGCCAGTCGTGGACCTACCGATTGACCTTGGACGGCGAGGACCAAGGCACGACTCAGCTGGTCTACTACGATGACCAGGACATCGAATCGGGTGTCGCCCAGCACTACATGGTGGGCACCCCAACCCGTGAGGAAGCACTTCGCCACGCCCTGTTTGGGGAGAATCCCATGATTGGCCGCGTGCACCGCATCCTGTACAGCCCCCATGAATCTGGGGACCACGCGGACATGTTCCACTTCCCTCTCTGCGAAGGCAGCACATGGACCACCGTGTTCTACGGCGAGACGTTCACGTTGACCTCGCGCAGTGCGACCTTGGACCTTCCCAGCGGGCAAGACCACGGATTCCTCATTGAAGGCCGCAGCCAAGAAGGTGGAACCTTGGCGCTCAGCTACAGCCCCCGCGCCCAGTGGTTCACGTTCATCGACCTGACCCGCGCCGACGGCTCCACCGTACAACTCGAACTCGAAGCCACAGGAACGAACTACCAAGGCGACGCGTTCTTCCTACGCGGCCAGCAAGACGACCGACGCCTCCTCACGGGCGAGGCGGTGCTGCCCAATGTCATGGCAGGCATCGCGAGCGAGACCCTCGTGCGCGAGGACGGACGCGACGGCGCCTACGACACCATGGGATTGCACATCCTGTTTGGCCAGACCGGGCAAGGTGTCGTCCAGCTGATCCTAACGGCCCCCAATGGCACGCAACCCTACGCCGTCAGTCGCGACGCTGCAGGCCTCACGCAAGAGACCATTGAAGTGCCATATCAAGCCGGCAGCTGGACGCTCGAGTTGCAAGGCCTCGCCGCCGATCCGGCGCAGGCATCGTACTACGCGGATGTCCGCGTCGTTTCCATTTACGACCGCAGCGGCTCCGTTTGAAGATCCACGACGGTGCCATCTTCGCGCATCACGCGACCAGGCCCGATTGGGCGGACGCGTTGACCGGTTTGCGGATCTCGGGCCCCTTTCCAGAACCGCTCCCACCAAGCCTGGAACACTTCGGGCTCATCCTGGCTGCCGCGCATGTGATCGAGCGCCTTGGCCGTCGCTGCGTCACTGGCAAACGGCGCCAAAGCGTCGAGGGAAACTTTGGGCGCTGCGCTGCGCGGGGTGTCCGGTTTGCCTCGGACCTTCATGACGACGTTCGCCAAGACAAGGCCGCCGGCGAGGCCACCCAGGTGGGCCATGTAGGCGACGTTGCTCTGGGCACTGATGAACAAGAACGCAAACTGCATCGTCGCCAAAATGATGGCCGCAGTCAGGACCTTGAGGCGCATCAACACCATGATGACAATCGGCACAGGGACCACGATCACCTGACGTGGGTACATGGCGGCAAACGCCCCGATGACGCCGAAGACCGCGCCCGACGCGCCGACGGTGATCGCGTTCGGCTCGAGGAGGAGCACGCCGAGCGAGCCGCTCACCATCGCGACGAGGTAGACGAGGA
>JBMZJT010000003.1:50637-58107 GCA_049617695.1 Thermoplasmatota archaeon
CCCGCCGCCAAGTAGAGACCAAGGAACGTGCGATGGCCGACGCGTTCTTCAAACGGCAGGGCGAAGGCCAGCAAGACAATGAGATTGCCCAGCAAATGCATGAAGTCGGCGTGGACGAACATGCTCGTCAGGAGTTGCAACGCCGCGATGGGTTCCCCGTTGTAGAGATTGCCAGCCCAAAGGCTCAGCTCCAATCGCACTACGGATTCGCGCACCAATTCGCCGCCGACGCGGGCAATGACTTCGGGGCCAAAGTCCGTCATGACGTAGACGATGACGTTGGCCGCAACGAGCACCCCAGACGCCAGGAAGCGCCGCGTCCAAGCCACGACAAGCGCGGCAAAGATTACGGCAAGTGCAATCAGGGAAACCGTGGAGAGCAT
This sequence comes from Thermoplasmatota archaeon, assembly GCA_049617695.1. GTDB lineage: Archaea > Thermoplasmatota > E2 > JACPAO01 > JAHFTW01 > JBFKXH01. The sequence goes on from JBMZJT010000003.1 coordinate 51,021, forward strand.
CGCTGAAGCCAAACGACGGCCATGAGCGCCAAAAGCATTGGCCAAGGGGACACAGGGATCTCTTCCAGGTCACGGGCCACTTGATTCCAATCACGGGACGACGCACCCACCCAGTCCGCGTCGAACAAAGCCCCGTAGTAGTCGGCGGCTTCGGGGCTGTCCAGGATGACACTCGCTTCGCGGTTGTTGCTGCGGCTGTGGTGGTTGCCATTCATGCTGCCAATCACAACCCAGCGATCATCCACGATCAAGCCCTTGTTGTGCAACGTGACGAGTCCATCTCGATCCAATTCACGCGTCGAGACGCCGCGCGCTTCCAACCAAGCCAGGACCTCTCGGTTGCCTGTGTCATCGCGATGGAAGGGCTCGGCCGCCTGCACACGAACCATGACGCCGCGCGCTGCAGCCTCGGCCAAGCCATATGACAAGCCATCGGGCCCGGACCAGCCCATCGCATTGGCGGCCTGGAGCCGAAGATCCAACTGCTGCACGTCGATCGAACAGCAGGCATCTTGGATCAACGCCAGCACAGGATCTTGGGCAGGATCCGCCGTGTGGTCGGGACTGATGACCGGTGTGATGTGAAGTTCCTCGACCCACTCAGGTCGAATCGGCGCGTACGCGCCACGCGGCGCGGGCATCCGAACGGGCTGGCCGGACGCGGATTCGGCAGGCTCCGTGTCCCAGGCGGCCCGATCTGCGGCCATCCAGGTTGCAAACCAATCCGCCATGGCCCCGTCATGCACCGCAACGCCCCAACCCCGATTCCCCCAGGATGGATCAACAGGAACCCCCGTGCGGACCCAATTTTCGGATTGCAGCGCCACGGTATCGTCGGCGATGAGGACCTTCAGATGGTGGAACGCATACCGCACGGATCCGGCTCGTACGGCCTCGCCACCGGCCGCCACGATCTGGCCAAGCCACTGATTGGCCTCGTGTTTCTCCTCACGGCTTGTCCCCACCGGATGATCTTCGACCAGGATTTGGACATCCACGCCGCGCTCGGCGGCCGCCGCGACGGCGTCCACGAGACTGGGCAATCCAAGCTGATAGACATGCAAATGGACGCGCTCGGTCGCTTGTCCCAGAAGGCCGAGCAGCACCTCGTGGCTGTTGTCGGGACTGGCATACAGGGTCGCTGCTCCTGTGAACGTGGGCCGATCCAGATTGGATTCGCCCAGGCGATGGATGCGCGGTGTCACCCAGTCATCATCACGGCGCAGAACTTGCGCTTGACCAGTGACCATCACGTCGTCGTAGACCATGCTGTCGACGCCGCCGCCGGGGCCCATCAGCGTGACATCGTCGCCTTGGTTGCCTAGGCGCAGATCGAACGTCCAATGTGCAGGCGGCCCATCGAACATGGCCCAGGCCGTTTCGTTGCCGACGACCCAGGTTTCGACGCCCGCTTCGAGTCGGGACCCCGCCGGGAACCACCAGGTGTCTTCGCCGTCGGTCAAGCCGTAGCCCGTCAAATCCCACGCCACAGGACTCGTGATGGCGACGGCTTCATCGTGGTCGTGGGCCCCGGGCAGGTCTGGCACGACAGCGGTCAGTTGGGGTTGCCCGGCGACAAGTGGGACCAAGAGAACGGCAAGCCACCAACGCACGAAGCCGCCAAGGCGCACGAGGCGGTAAAGGCGACAGGTCCAAACGTGGGCCCTTTGCGGCGCGCTTCCTAGGGCACTGAACATTCTTCTCCCCTCTTTCCTTTTGGAGAATACTGACCATGGAGAATTGGATAGCCACGACAATCGCGGCTGCATTTTGCATGATTGCGCTAGCAGGTTGTGCTTCGTCACCGCCTGCCGAACTCGAGATTGCCGCTCCAAAGGACCTCCAAGATCCACTTCAATACCCCCTCATTCGTGCCGAGTACCATAGCGAAACAGACGAAGGGAAGCGAATTCTAACCGTCACGACGCATCCGCCAAGAGCCATCTTGCTGCAAGACGGGAACACGCGCTTGGCTGGCTACATTGAAGTCCAAACCCGCATGGAGGGCCAGGAATCGCTAAACCAGGTTCACCGGATTTTCATCAATGAAACGTACCACGTGATTCTTGTTGAACAAACCTGTCTGTCGTACGACGAGACGAACACATTCTGTCAATTCTCGTCATTGAATTGGGTTCCGCAAGGGGCGCTTGCCCCGTTTGGTTTTGGATGGTTGTCTTTGGCAAGCGACGAGGCCCCCCGGTCGTACTTGGGCAATGAAGTGACCGAGATTGAAGTCCAAGTCGACAATCCACGGTTCACCCTTGAAGCGGGACCCTGGTCGTCGAAAGCCGTCGAAGCCATGGCGGTTGTTCCTGGCGAATGGCAGCTGGATGACTCTGGATGGGTCGCTTCAAGAATTCCGGGACTTGGATACCTGCCTGATTCCAACGTTCAACTCGTGAGTCTTGACCAGGAGGGAACCGCTCTTCATTCTCCGCATTTTATGATGCCGGCCATTCCCTCGTTGTTGGAAACGGATCATTTTCCTGGACATGACCGCGCGGTCCTTGGGTCTGAGTGGTCTGTGCAGGAAGCAATTGATGAATTGGACGCTGATGACCAGCGGAGGATAGAAATGGAATCCCGGTGCCTGGTTCAAATGGCGTACTTGTACAATAGTGGCGGCGGCCAAATGGGCGTGGGGGGAGTTGATGCGTATCGAAACGAACGGACAAGCATGCGCATCATTTTCGGGGCGCCTGATCAGGAAAACGTTGGCTGGGATATATCCCGCAGCAACAATAGCGTACTGGGATTCAGGGGCGAACCTGAATTCACTGTGAATGACCTGGAGGCAAGGGATGTTGCTGGTGGGGTGCGAGATTGCGAGGCCCCAGCCCTGATGTTGGGAATTGAGGCCGCATTTTCGATGGTAGCCGATGTATTGCCCTCGGATTACGAGTTGCGAGATAATCTCTCGTCGTATTCGTTTACCAGCTTCCTAGAAACAAAGGGAGCCCACTTGGACAACTTCTGGTACTACCCGAAATTCTTCTACCAGTTCAATCGGCCAAAGCATTCGGGAGGTGGCGCACTGACCTTCGATGACACGTTTGTCGTGGACGCCGAGAAGGGAGTCTTGGCAACGATCACTGCGGATGCAAAGGTCATTTCATCCTTGCATTGAAGCCGCCGCGGGCGTGACCGTGCGTATCCAATGCGGTAGTCTTCACAGACGGCGTCGTTGAGGCGTGTCGCACGGTCGCATCAGTTGTACCATCCAATACCCCGCTAACCAAACTCATGACGAGGCCCATATTGCCAAGGTTGGCACGGATTCCAATTCGGGTTGGAATCGCATGTGGGCGATTCCATAAGTTGATGCTGCCATGCGCCGGGGTTGGGCCTTCTACACACAGGACGCGCAGGGAAACCGAGCGCTTGTTGATCCATATGGCCGCCCACATTGTGGCATCGACACGCTCCGGAGCCGGCCTGATGCAAGCCGGGAAAACAACCTCGACAATCTCCCGCTGTGCTAGGAATGAGCAGACAGCCATTCCAATCATGGCTTGGCGCGGCCGGAGGCGCGGTTTTGGTGGCCGCGCCTGCGTGTATGTTTCCGGGTACATAGCCTGGATTTATGGCACTCGTTCGCGCGGATTGGAGTCCATTCAACCCACGCCCGTGCAGGTCTTGGCGTTTGAATCTGCGGCCGGCATGTTTGCCGGGGCCACAACCTTGTCCGTGGCGCCTGAGAAAGTCATTGCAGGCGATCGTGTGAAGGCAGGCGAATCCCAGACCGCCTGGCATGGCTCATTGGTCCGTGATTGGTCTTGGCTTGATGTTTGGTGCCGCCACTGGCACCCTGTTGGTTAGCCGAGCATCCATGCGTATTGGCTCGTTTTCATTACTGGTGGGACCGGCGTGGTAACGCAGGGATTCGACGAAGACGGCGAGATCGTGTCGCGAAACGCTTTGAAATGGGCGGCCGTCGAGGAACTTGTCTAACAGGAGAAAGGACCACGCGTAGTTCACGAGTGTCCCGGATTTGCATCCCTTGTTGCGGCGGTATCTGATTGCCTCCGCAGCGACGGTTGCATTCGCGGGGCTCAGTGACTTCAAGTGGCTCTTCATCTGCTGTTCTTTGATGCTCATTTCTCACCTCGTTAGAGAGATAAGCACCAAAGAGAGACACTTGGACGCGTAGTCTAGCCTGGATAAGGCCCTGGCCTCCTAAGCCAGCTGTCGCCGGTTCGAATCCGGTCGCGTCCGCTTGCTCGGTTGAGCGCAGCGAAAACGAGGAAGCGTCGGGGAGGTTCGCAGGACCTTGCCGGCGCCGCACCTAGGCCAGTCGCGCGGCCAAGGGTCGCTTGCGCATCATGACCAGGGCCGCCAGGAGAATGGGCGGCACCATCGCAAACAAGGCGATGCGCAGGTCGCTTGGATTGGCTTGGAATGCCATGGGTGCTCCGATGAGGGTGAAGAGACCCACAATCAGCAAGGCCAGCCAGCCGTCGGTGTCCATGGAGTGCAAGTCGTGGCCTGGACCACTTGGTTGTCTCTTGCTTCTCATGTTGGACAAGATGCGGTGGACTCATCAGCGGCGGCGGCGTGCTCCGGTCATGCGCTGGGTGCTCATGCTCTCCTTGGTGGCCCTTTCGGGCTGCGTTTCGGAGCTGTTGCAGGAGACCCAGGACACGGTGCGCAATCACATGTGCGCGATGCGAGACCCTGAGGTGCGCGTCGAATTGGTGCTGCACGGCATCGATCACGTCGCGGCCGCCGAAGCCGCCCTCGATGCGCTGGCGGAGGCGGTGGACAAGGATCGAACGTTGTTCTCCGTATCCACGGAGCAAGCCCCGGAGGACGTGGAGGCGTGGTTCGAAGAGGTTGTCCGCTTGGATGGCGATCAATTGTTCCTCCATGTGCTACCCGGAGAGGATCCGCTCGTCGATCTGTGGCGGCCAGGCATCCTTCTCTTGGCCGACGTGGACCAGGAGACGGCACGGATTCTCCTGATGCACGGCTTGGGCCATGCCTTTGGCGTCGTCAATGCCGGCACCCCGTTCAACGACACCGTCACGGAGGGCCGCGAGGGCCCGCAACACCATGAGCCGTCGCCGCGATCCGTGATGCACGCCGGCTGGCACCACCATGAAACGCGTCCGGAGACGGATGCCAACTACACGTCCTATAGCGCCGCAATCCAGGATGACTGGCGCGCGGCAGAGGTCTGTCCATGAGCAAGTTGTACGAAGATTCCCTGAAGCTCTCAATCAACGAGAACCTGCGCAACATCCGGACCATTCTGGATTGGGCCGAAGAGGCCGGCGACCTGGATGACAAGATCGCTCACGCCGCACAAGCCTACCGGCTGCTGGGTGAGGCGGTCGAGAACCTGCAGGAATTGAAGCGGGCGCGTTAGGCGTCCAAATCCAGCGGCGTGTCGTCCATGGCCATGCGCCATAGGACGCCACTGGCCAGTTCGATGGCGGCTTGGAAGCTCAGTTCCAGGTCTTCGGCGCTGCCAGCCATCAGTTCCATGGTCTCGTAGGTGTCCTGCAAGTGCCAGAAGGGGTACTCGCCGACGACTTGGCCTTCGACTTCAGGGTCCACGGTGTAGGGCAGGTCCGCCGGGAGTTGCCATTCTTCGAAGTCGCTGATGAAGAAGCCCGTCGGAACGTCGCGGTCCATGAAGTGGGCGTAGTCGCTGCGGCCGGCGGTGATGCCATGGTATTCAATGGCGTCGTCGGGCATGCCCATGGCGGTGCGCAGGGCTTCGACTTCGGCTTCCAGTTGCGGGCTGTTTTCATCGAACAGAATCGGGGCGTCGACGCTGGGCCAGCCGAGGCCAAACATGTCGAGGTTCAGCATGGCGCGGACGGTGACGTTGCCGTAGGGGCTGGCTTGGTCATCCATGACTTCGCGCACGAAGGCGCCGCTGCCTTGGAGGCCGCGTTCTTCGCCGTCGAAGTTGGCAAAGGCGATCGTGTAGCTCGTGTTGAATTGGGCGTAGGCGCGGGCCAGTTCGACGGTCATGATGGTGCCGCCGCCGTCATCGTAGGCACCTTGGCTGAAGGGCCGCGTGACACATTGGGGCGCGCCGGGGACGTTGCCGGTGACGGCGCCGATGATGCAGTCCGTGGTGACCATGTCGTAGTGGCCTCCGACGACGACCCATTGGTCCGGGTAGACGCTCCCCCACTTGATGCCAACAATGTTCTCTTGGTCAATGCCGTTGGTGAAACTTTGGCGCCACACTTCGAGGCCTGCGGCTTCGTACTGTTGGGCGAGGTAGTCGCGCGCGCCGAGGTGGGCGGGCAGGTTGGCGGCACGTTCGCCGTAGGTGTTGACGAAGGATTCCAGTTCCGCCAGCAAGGCGCCGGCATCGGGAATCGGGAATGCTGCCGTGGGGTCGACGGTGACGGGTTCCGGTTCGTTGGTCGGTTCATCCTCACCGATGCAACCGGCGAGGGCCAAGGCCGTCAAAGCGAAGGCCACGAGAATGCGCATAGCCCGACCGACCTCGATGCGGACATAGCGATTGTGGTGGACTAGGTTGTAAACGTCCAGGAAACGTCGGCGCCTTCAACGGGTTTGGGCAGCCGGCCGTCGCGGACGGCGTCGAGGCGGTACGTGGTCAAGTCGAAGTCGGCCAAGATCGCCTGCATGCCTTCCACGTGGCCGTCTCCGACGACGGCGACGCCGTGGAGGTGTTGGCCCATGGCATGGCGAATCCGTGCAGCCATCAATTCGTCGCGCTCTTGGATGACGACCCGGTGAATCGTTGGGAATGTTTTGCCGAGCATCGCGAGGGCCGCGGCGGGGTCTTTCTGATATCGTTGCACTTCGGATTCCATGTCCGCCCGTTTGCCGGGGCGCAATGATGCCAAGCTGCCACCGACGAATTGGCCGACCGCACGGAACTTCTCACGCCAAGTCAGTTGCTTGATGGCCCGCTTCACCGTGACGTCCGCCGGCCGATCCACGAGCGCGATTCGAGCCCCAACGGCTTGGGCGCCGTCCACGGCTGCCAGCATTTCTTCCCCAACCTGGCCGCCATATTGCTTGGCGACGGCCTGCTGGAAGGTGTGAAGGCGCCGCTGCACGAAGCCCGCCTTGACGTGGCTGTCGGGCAGTT
>JBMZJT010000003.1:58128-80782 GCA_049617695.1 Thermoplasmatota archaeon
GGCGGCGATGCATGAGGCCCCGCAGGCGACCTCGATCGAGTTCGATGAAGACGATGCCGGGCCGCAGCGCGATGATGGCGTCGCGCACGGTGTCCTCGATGCGAAAGACGTGGCCGGTTCCGATGAGCGTCACCTTGGGGGTCGCAGTCGGTTCGTCCACGATGGGCCACCTGCGGGGGCTACTTGAACCCGGGGCGCCGTGGCACCTCGTGGCCCGGCCGTTCGTCCACCTCAATTGCGCCATCGATGCACGGGGTCGCGTCGCGGGGCCCGGTGGTCGACCGGCGAAAATCAGTACAGACGCCGATTTTCGACGCGTGCATCAACTACGGGCCAACTATGATGCGATTCTTGTCGGAAGCGGCACGATTCTGGCCGATGATCCAAGTTTGCGCGTCAAGGCCGAGTACGCCGAAGGCCCCGATCCAATCCCGGTCATTTTGGACGGCCGCCTCCGGACGCCGCCTGGGGCACGCGTCATTCGACCCGCAACCCGGATCTACCACCATGCGGATGGCGCGGTCGACGGCGCCACCTGCATTCGCGTCGCGGGACCGCCACTGGACCTGCACGCAGTGCTGGACGACGTGCACGCCGCCGGCATCCGGCACGTGCTCGTGGAAGGCGGCCCGACCGTGATGCAAGCGTTCGCCGCCGCCGGCTTATGGGACACCTGGACCGTGTTCCAAGCGGACATCGACCTCGAAGATGGCCCCACGCTTGGGCCCTTGCCGGACGGAACCAGCCGGGCCATGGAGGGTGGCGCCTTGTGGACCTTCAATCCATGATGAAGACGTCCGGATCTGGCGTCTGCAACGCTTGTTCCTGGACTTCTCCGGTCATGCCATCCACATCAACGTGGCCGTTGGGGCCAAACACACGCCACGTGACGCGGTAGAAGACGCCCTTGGGCGCTAGGCGAATGTGATCCGGACGAGGCGCGACCTTGCGCTTCTCCGTGTAGGCATAGCCATGCTCGTCGTCGTCAACTTCGACATCGACGAGCCGCGTGTGCGCCTCGACAAGGTAGTCGCGGCTCAATTGCTTGGCCCGGTCTTCTTGGATGCGCAGGACCTTTTCTTCGCGCGGGACAGCATCCAGCGGGCGGCCAAATCCGGCGGGGTCGACGGCTTCTGCATCCACTTCTCGCACATGCTTGTGGGTGCCATGCACTTGCAGGCGCCCGTGGATTGTGTCGTAGCGGAGGCTGCCCTCTGCCAGCAAGTCGCATTCGTAGTCGAACAAGTACACCGGATGGAGGACCATTTGGACGGCGCCTGCTTCGAACAGCCGTTCTCGGACCAAGTTGGCGGCTTCCTTGGCCGTGCATTGCACGGGAAGGAGCGCAAATTTTGCGTCCGTGGGCGGCATGGTGGCTTCCGCAGCGGACGCAGCTTCGGGCGCATCGGCCACATCGGAATCCGCCAAGCTATCCAAGTCGCTGGGATCGACCAGGGCATCCAATTCAGAGAGGAAATCCTCCTCGGCGTCATCTTCGGATGCATCGCCTAGGCTTTCGATGTCCAAGAGCGACAAGCCATCCTCGGCCTCGTGGAACGCCGGGGGAAGCAATTCGGAAAGCGATTCAGCGACTGGCGGCGCGTCGTGGACTGGAGCGGCGAGCATGTCCGGCTCCGGCGCCACGTACTCGGTCGCGGTCGACAAGGCGGCTTGACCCAGGACGCGAATCAAGGCATCCTGACCCCACAGGGCAACCGGAGAATCCGTCGCCTCCACAGGCTCCAGGTGGGCCAAGACGCAGCCGTCGGCGCCGACGTCGTCCTGGACCTTGAGCAAATCATCCAGAACCTCCTGGGGGACGACGCCATCCAGATGGGCATCGACGATGAATGCCTGATCATCGCGCTCAGCGAGCAATGGAATCGTGTACACCGTGCCGCTGCGACCTTCCAAGGCGGCGCTGGCCGTGACCGTGAAACCGTGATGGCCCAAAGCCTGCGCGAGCAGGTCCATCAATGCGTGCATCCAAGATTCAACAGGAGAGCGGCGTTCATCAGGGTGCTGGTTTCGCCAATCCGCCCGAAACGGCCTAAGTCCAGGGCCGAATGCCACGTCATGGGCAGGCCCGAAGGACTCGCAGACGCCGCACGCATCGTGCAGGCGCGCAGTGCCCGCAGCCTGTCCTGGAAACCGACTTGGCTGCCCCTTCACATGCCCAATGACGAGCGCCCCGAAGTGGCCGCCGTCGATGGGAGCCATGCCGTCTTGGTCGACAACGGCGCCATGTGGGTGGTCGCCGTGCGCGCCACCGCCGTCCACTGGCCCGGCCAACCCCAGGACGTCTCCGTCGAAGTCACGGCAGTCGGTCCCGAAGACGCCGACGCGTGGCTTGATGGCCAATACAGCCGACACGGCCTGGAAGCACCCAAGGTGCGCGGCGCCGAGGGCTTTGCAGAGGCGGTCCGGCGATTGCGCGAATTCGAAGCGACCCTGCAAGGTCTGGAACCCATGCCAGCAGGTGCGCTCATGCTCATTGATGGCGCCCTGGAACGACTGCCTCGCCATGCGACCGACCTCATGGACCGCATCCTTGAAGCGGCCCAGCGCCGAGGCATCCGAGTCGCCGCGGTGGCCAAGAAGAGCCGCCTCGACGCCGACGGCGTGCCCTTGGTCATGAGCTTGAAGGCGCTCGCGAAACAGGAGTGCAATCACCCCACATGGGCGGTGCCGGTGCCAGGCCACAACATGGCCCACATCGCGATGCTGCACGGACAAGCAAACCACGCGTTTCGCGTCGATGTGACCGACCCCGACATCCTGCACGACCTGCTGCCCTTGTGCCGCGACGCCGTCTACACGGGCTATCCATATCCCCTGGCGCTGGCACACAACGCGGTCGCCATCAGCCACGCCCAAGCGCGCAACCTACTGGACCGATTGGGCGACGAAGTGCGGGCGCAAGGCGGGGAAGCCGCATGGAGTCTCCTGGGAGACTTCCACGACATCCTGGATCGCAACGCGCCCAGGCTTTGAACCCCCACGGGGTGCCACCCCCATGGACATCCAGGACCTCCTTTTGGAAGGCAACGCGGCCTACGTGGCCAACCGCGACCCTGCAGAAGCAACCATGGGTGCCACGCCGCGCCTTGGCCTGGCCGTGGTCGCCTGCATGGACACCCGCAACGCCGTCGAGCAAGTGCTGGGCCTGAAGCACGGCGATGCCAAGATCATCCGCAACGCCGGCAACCGTGTCAGCGACGATGCCCTGCGCAGTCTGGTCGTCGCCGTGCACCTGCTCGGCGCCCGCAAAATCGCCGTCATGGGCCACACCAAGTGCGGCATGACCCTCATCGGTCAAGGTGACACCACCATCGAGGCCTCGGTGGCAGAACACACGGATGCAGAAATCGCGGACGACTTCCATGGCTGGCTCGGGGGCTTCGAAGACAGCGCGACGCACGTCAAGGATGGCGTGGAACGGGTTCGCAACCACCCACTCATGCCCGCCGACGTCGAGGTCTTCGGCTTGCTCTTTGACAATGAGACTGGCCGCGTCACCAAAGTCGCCTAAGTCCACAACAAGGCCTGTCCGGTTCCACTGACCCGTCCGTCACGCTCATGTCGCGAGGCCATCTCGCCCCTCGTATGGGGATTGGGCGCATCACGGGACGCAACGTCGGCGAGCTGCGCTTCCGTGTCGGACCAGATGAAGACGTCCACCTGGGTCAGATCCTGCTGACAACGTGCCGCGATCGCCCATTTTACCTGCGCGTCGTGGACATTGAATACGGAGCCGACGACGGGGACCAACGCTGGGGCGAACGCACCGCAGGCAACCTGCTGGCTGGCGCCGACGACGATTTGGTGCTCTTCGACCGGGAACGACGCCTCTACCGCACCGTCGTCGCCTCACCGCTTGGCTACCTGGATGACGGGTTTCGCAAGCCCAAGACCTTGCCGGACCACTTTGCCGCCGTGGAACGGCCGCGTCCAGGAGACTTCACATTCCTGAGCCCCGCCGAAGGCGACCTTGTCCTTGGCGCCCTTCGAAGCGGCGACGACGCCCTCGATGATCGCATTGGACTCGACCCGCGTGCCCTGGCACAACATGTGGGCATCTTCGCCACGACTGGCATGGGCAAGAGTAATCTCTTGAAGGTCCTCGCCGGCAGCTGCTTGGACTCCGGCCAAGTCGGCCTGCTCGTCCTGGACCCCCACGGCGAATATGCGGACGGCGGCGGCGGCATGCACCGCGACGGCACCGCACACCGGGGCCTTCTGCATCATCACCGACAAGATCGCCTGGTGGTGTACACAAGCCGCCCTCTCCTGGGCTTTGAAGGCCGCATTCACGACCTCGCGATGGCTGCGACGGAAATCGAGGTGGCTGATTTTCAATCCGTGTTCCATGTCTCGGAGGCACAATCTGAAGCGCTTTGGGCGGCCAGGCAGGAATGGCAAGACCGCTGGCTGATTGAACTGGGGCGCCGAGAACCTGAAGCGCTTTTCTTGCACTTCAACGAAAAATTCCACCGCAGCACCTGGAACGTCTTGCAGCGCCGCGCCGCAGGCATCCTCGATCAATCCGTGATTCACGGCGACGGCACTACCCGCAGCACGACGCAATCCATCCTCCAGCACCTGGAATCCGGCATGACCGTCCTCGTCGACACGAGCGCTTTGGAGCCAAATGAAGAGCTCCTGGTCAGTGCCACTTTGGCGCGCAAACTTCTGCGCCGGTACCAGCAAGCTTACCGGGAGCCTGAGCGATTTCGCAACTTGGCACCTGCATGCGTCGTCCTTGAAGAGGCCCAACGTGTCCTCAACCAGCGCGCAGGGTCCAACAATGTGTTCGCCCAAATCGCCCGGGAGGGTCGCAAGTTCCGCGTGGGCTTGGGCGCGGTCACGCAGCAGCCTCGCTTGATTAGCGACGAGTTGCTGAGCCAATTCAACACCTTGTTCATCCTCGGCCTCGCCGATCCCACCGACCGCGAGCGAGTTCGCGGCGGAAGCCGCCAAGACCTCAGCCAACTGGTGAAGGAAATTCAGATGCTCGAGCCCGGCGAAGCACTCCTGACGACCCCAGGGGCGCCGTTTGCTTTGCCCTTGATGGTCGATTTGTACGAAGATCGCATTCAGGAAGCAGAAACAAAAGCGGCCACGCGCGTGGACGCGTCGTTCTACTGATGCGCGTCATTCACTTTTCGGACACCCATCTGGGTCATCAGCAGTTCAGTCGCACCGATCCTGCGACGGGCCTCAACCAACGTGAGCAGGATCACTACGACGCTTTTGAGCAAATCATCGAGCATTGCCTCGAAGTGCGCCCGGATCTCGTCATCCATGCAGGCGACTTGTTCGACGGCGTCCGACCTAGCAACCGTGCCTTGGCGGTGGCGCTGGATGGCTTTGTTCGCCTCGATCGTGCAGGCATTCCGACCATCGTCATCGCGGGCAACCATGAGCATCCCAAGATGCTGGAAACGGGTTCGCCGTTTCGATTGTTCGACCACCTGGAACACGTCCACGCCGTCTACAAAGGCCAAGCCGAGGCCATCGACATCGGTGGACGCACGGTTCACGCGGTTCCACAATGCCAGGACCACGCCACGCTCCGGCGCACCATGCAATCCATCTGTGCCCAAGCGGATGGCAATCCCGGCCGCGACTTGCTGATTCTGCACGGGGGCATCATGGGCATGGATGCATTCCACCACGCGGAGTTCAACGAATTGAGCCTGGATCCTACCTGGTTCACGGGTGACAACGCCGAACGCTTTGCCTACGTGGCGCTGGGGCATTTTCACGGCCGCAGCGAGATCGGACCGCGCGCGCATTATTGCGGCGCCCCCGACCGTGTCAGCATGAAGGAATCTGGGGAGACGAAGGGCTTCCTCGACGTGCAATTGGACCCGTTCAAGATCACGTTCCACGCGACGCGTGTTCGACCGTACGTGGATTTGCCTCGCATCCATGGCGCGGGCCAAGATGCAGCCGCCGTGGAAGCGGCATGCATCGAGGCGTTGGCCAAACTGCCCGAAGGCGCAGTCGCACGCTTGCGAGCCGAGGGGATTTCCGCCGACCTGCGTGGCGCCTTAGACTGGAAAGCGATTCGCGCGGCCGGAGCCCATGTTCTCGATGTGAATCTCGATTTGCGCTTCGAAGATGATGACCATCACGCCGCGACGGGCGCCGTGATGCGCGGCCTCGATCAGGAATTCGACGCGTTTGCTTCGACGTACCCCATGGAAGGCATGGATCGCAAGACACTGGTCGCGGCGGCTCGGGAGTTGCTTGGCGCATGAAGATCCGGCGCCTGCTCCTTGTCAATTATCGCCGCCATCGGCGGCTTGAATTGGAATTGCCCGACGGAGTCCTTGCAATCGTGGGCGCCAACGGGAGCGGCAAGTCGAGCCTTCTGGAAGCCATCGGTTTCGCCCTTTTTGGCATCCAAGCCACACGGACCCCGAAGGCCCTGCTGCGCCACAGCGATGCAGCCCCAAGCGATGAAGTCCGGGTGGAATTGGATCTCGAACTGTCCGGTCAGGCATTGCGCGTGATGCGCTCGTTTCGCGGCGCCAATCTGACCGCTCATGCCCATCTCGAAGTGGACGGCCGTCCGCTCGTCGCCGAGGGGGCCAACAGCCACAGCGCAGTCACGCAGGAAATCGAGCGGCTCCTGGGCATGGATCGCACGTCGTTCTTCACGTCCATCGTTGCCCAACAAAAGGAACTGGCCAAACTGACGGAGCTCAAGTCCCAAGAGCGCAAGCAATTGATTCTCCGCTTGCTTGGCATCGACGCCATCGACCGCGCGATTGAACAAGCCCGGGATCGACGCCGACAAGCCCAGCAACGCGTGGATGACTTGCGCGACGGACGCCCCGACTTGGCGGCCCACAAACAGGAAGTCGCCCAGGCCACGCAAGCCATCAAACAGGCCGAAGAGGCCAGCACCCAGGCACAAGCACAATGGGAGCAAAACGCCAAGGCCCTGGAGGAAGCCCAAGCCCATCATGCGACCTGTGAAGCCCGCGATGCCGCGCGACGCGACGCATTGGAACTGACGCGTGCCGCAGCGGCCAAACGAGACCACGCAGAGGCGACGCTGATCGAGACGCGCCAACGACTCGACCATGCCATCAAGGCCCGCAAAGAAGCCGAAGCGCTCGCCATGCAAGCGGCCAAGCGACCGGATGCCGCGCATGCCCTGGCCCAAGCACGAAAGGCGCATCACCAATGGGAAACCGCACAGCAGAACCGCGCCACGGCGAGCCGGATCCAAGAGCGCCTCGCGACGCTGCCCGTGCAAGCCCCGCCAAAGAAAGAAAATCCGATTCCAGCGGCCCAAGAGCGTCTTCAGGCCGTGGATGCCGCCGTGGCCGCGGTGCAAGCGCGGCTCGCAGACGTCCGCGCGCATCAGCAGCGCATCGATGAGGCCGACGCCGCGGCCCCTTGCCCGTTCTGCGATCAATCCCTTCGCGACGCACTCCCCCATTTGCATGCCAAGCTCGACGAGCAGCAACGCGACCTGGTAGCCAAGCAAGAGCAGCTCGTTGCCCAACAACGCTCAGCCGCACAGCACCTTGACGCCGCACGCACGCAGTGGGACGCGCATCAAAAACGGCACATGGAGTTCGATGCAGCATCCGCCGAGCGCGCAAGTCTGGAGCAAGAATTGGCCCGCCTTGCAACGGACGACGCCGAACAGCCGCCACCGCTGCAACCGTTGGAGGCCGCTCTCGAGCAAGCGGAGACCGCGGAACGGGCGTGGATCGCCGCCAAGGCCCGCGCACAAGAGCATGACGCCCTTCAGGCCCAGGTCGGTGCGTTGGAAGATGCATTGGCGAAGGCCGAGGCGGCGTGGCAAGCAGCCCAGGCTCGCCTTGCGCGCGAACCCCAAGTGGACCTGCCGGCGAGTCGCACGCAGCTGGAACGGGCGCAACGCGACGAACGTGCGGCCGATGAGGCCCGCCGAAACGCGGCGCACCGGCTCGAGCTGGCCCAACAACAACAAGGCCACGCCAAGGAGCGGCTGGCCGCGGCCCAATCCCATCACCAGCGACTTGAGGCCGCGCGTGCGGACCTTCGACTTTGGACCGCCTTGTCTGGTGGCCGCGACCGAGGCCTCTTGGAGCAGTTCCGGAGGCACATGGTCGGCAAAATTCGTCCAGCCATCAACCAAGAAGCGAGCCGGTTGCTGGCACGGTTTACCGATGGCCGCTACCGGGAATTGATCCTGGACGAAGATTACGGCGTGTTCCTTGTGGAAGAAGGCGTCCCCTATGCGTTGTCTCGGTTCAGCGGCGGCGAATCCGACCTCGCTCATCTTGCCCTACGACTGGCCATCGGGCGGCTTCTGACACAACGCAGCGGCGCCGAACTGCGTTTCCTAGCGTTGGATGAAGTCTTTGGAAGCTTGGACCGGCAGCGACGAGACGCCGTCCTCGCGGCGCTGCATGGACTCGAGGGATTGTACAGCCAGATTGTCCTCGTCACGCACCAGGAAGATCTCCACGAAGCGCTGGACGCAGTGCTTGTCGTCAAGCGCGATGGCCAAGGCTCCCGGGTGGACTTCCACCAGGGCTAAACCAGAAGCGGAGGTCCACGGTCGTGGATTTCGAGGCCGCCCTCGCCCTGGCGCAAGATCAAGGTGCCAGCTACGCCGATGTGCGCGTGGAAACGGTGGAGGAGCAGAAGATCAGCCTCCAGGATCGGCAACTACGTGACCTCGTCGCCGGTGAGGAGACCGGCTTCGGGTTGCGTGTCCTGGTCAACGGCGCCTGGGGCTTTGCCAGTAGCAACGACTTGCGACCGGCGGCCTTGCGCGACGCCGTTGACACGGCCATCCGCTTGGCCAAAGCGAGTGCCGTTGATCCGCCCGTCCGCCTCGCCCCGACCGACCCCATTTCGGCGCGCGTCCATTGGCGCCCCAAGGTCGACCCCCGCGATGTGGCCATCGAAGACAAGCAGGAATTGCTTGCCGACATGGACCGCGCCGTGCGCCGTTGGGACGAAGTCCACAGTGTCAGCACGTCCTACGGTGATGCACGCATTTCCAAGGAATTCCTGTCCACGGATGGTGCACGCATCGAATGGAGCATGACGCGCAGTGTTGCTCAAATCCATTTCACGGCGCGACGTGGCGGCGATTTGGCGGGCCGCAGCACGCGCGTGGGGGGAACGCGCGGGTGGGAGCTGTTCTCTCTTGAAGATCCCATTTCGAAAGCCGAAGATGCGGCCAAGTCGGCCGTCGATCAACTTGGCGCGCCGACGGCAAAGGGCGGCCGCATGCCGGTTGTCATCGATCCGGAATTGGCTGGCGTCTTCGCCCATGAAGCCGTGGGCCATGCCAGCGAAGCCGACCTCGTCGCCACAGGCGAGTCCTGCTTCCGTGGCCGCATCGGTGAACGACTCGGCATCGAGGGGCTCCACATCCACGATGATTCGACCCTCGAAGGTGCATTCGGATCCATTCCGTTTGATGACAACGGTGTACCCGGCCAAGACAAACCATTGCTGCGCGACGGTGTGCTGGTCGGATTCATGTCAGACCGAGAGCGCGCCGCCGAACTGGGCATCACACCCAACGGCGCAGCCAGGGCCCAGGATTTCCAGAGCCGCCCCCTCGTGCGCATGAGCAACACCTTGATTGAGCCGGGTCAGCACGCCGAAGAGGAAGTGTTCGACGTCAAGGACGGCATTTACTGCAAGGGGAGCCGCGGTGGCCAAGTGGACACGGCGCGCGGGACGTTCCTGTTCAACGCGCAGGACGCATGGCGCATCGAGGACGGCGAAATCACCACGCCGCTTCGTGACGTCAGCCTCACCGGCGATATCCTCTCGACGCTCCACAACATCGATGCCCTGGGCAACAAGCAAGGCCTAGGTGACCCGGGTTATTGTGGCAAGGGACAATGGGTTCCCGTGTGCGACGGCGGACCCCTCGTTCGCATTCAGAACTGCCTCGTTGGAGGTGGCGCATGAGCGACTTGTTGCCCGACGCCGAATCCTTGGTCTCCACGGCATTGGCCAAAGGCGCGGACCAAGCGGAAGTCTTCCTGAGCCAAGGAGCCAGCATCGACGTGGATGTGGAATCGGGACGCCTGGCGGGTTCGAGTCGCAGTCAAAACCGGGGTGGCAGCGTCCGCGTGGTTCGTGATCATCGTCTCGGATTCGCCTACTTCACGCGCCTTGAACAAGCACCATCGGCCATCGACCGCGCCCTTGCCCAGGCCCGGCTCAGTCCTGAATTGCCCCTGGATTTGCCAAGTCCAGAACCGCTCCAAGCCATTGGGGACCATTGGGACGAGTCGCTTGCCGAACTCGACCCCGCCATCGCGCTGGATGCGGCTCGAGACATCATCCAAGGCGTTGACGTGGACGCGACCATCAGCGGCGGCATCGGCATTTCATGGGGCGAAGAGGCATTGGCCAATTCACACGGCGTTGCATGCGCAGACCGCGCCACGATGATGCAAGGCTACACGAGCCTCGTCCTCGAAGGCGAAACCACCGTCAACGCATGGGAAACCACGTCGAATCACGGCATCATTGATGCCCACGCCATGTCCCTTCGGTTGTCGGAAACCGTCACCAGTTTGGCCAATCCGGCGCCCGCGGACGACGGCCCCGCCGACATCATCCTGCGCCCCGACGCCGGCAGCGAACTCATTGTCGGGCTCATGGAAGGCAGCTTGGACGGGGACCCCGCCATGCGCGGCAAGAGCTTCTGGAGCAACAAACTGGGCGAACCGGTTGCGCACAAGGGACTCCAACTTCGCGATGCGCCGCACATGAAAGGCGCCTTGGGCTCAACGCCCTTTGACGGCGAAGGCCGTGCAACGCGGGATGCCCCCCTCGTGTTGGATGGCCATCTTGCAACGTACCTCTTCGATACCCGTGACGCGGCCAAACATGGACAAGACCCCACCCGACACGCGACGCGAGAGGGCTTCAAATCACCCCCCGGCACCGGCACGCACCATGTTGTCCTTGAGCACGCCAACACGCAGAGCCTCGAACAACTGATCCAGGACGTCGACCACGGCTACCTCGTGGACTCGGTGCTTGGCGCCCACACCGCCAACGGCACGACCGGCGATTTCTCCGTGACCGCGCCCAATGTTTGGCGCATCCGCGACGGGGCCCTCGATGGCGCGTGCAAGGAAATTGCCCTGGGCGGCAACCTGCCCAAGCTCCTGATGCACTTGGACGGTGTCAGCGACGATCCCAAGGCCTCCTTGGGGAGCCGCATCCCCGCCATGCGCCTGCGCAACGTCCACGTCAGCACGTAGGGGCCTTCCCCGACGACGGCCGAATCCTTATCTTCGTTCGACGCCACGTCCCTACGTGGCCAAGGTCACGCTCGACATGGTGACCTTCAAGGCGCTGGCCAGCGAAACGCGGCTCTCGGTGCTGCGCGCACTGGACGAGCGGCGCAAGACGCTGAGCGAGCTAGCGCGTGAGCTGGACCTCAACAAGGCCACCGTCCATGAGCACCTGCAATTGCTTGCCTCCACGGGCCTCGTCGCCAAGAAGGACGAAGGACGAAAGTGGATCTACTACGAGCTCTCCTGGCAAGGCCAGCGGCTGCTTCACCCCCAGGAATCGACGACGTTCAGCATCCTGCTCGGCTTGTCGATTGCGGCTGCCGGCGGCGGGTTCTTTGTCCTGGGTCGCGCCCTGCAATGGTGGATGGCCGAACGGCCCCTCGTCGGCATGGACACGCCCGATGAGGAATTGGCTGCCCCCGAATCCGCGCAGACCGCTGCCTACGACGACGGCAACCAGACCGCAGATCAAGGCCCGGAATCATCGGAACTGCGCGTGGCCGAAGACCCCCCGGAGACCGATTTCTTCGACGACGGCGGCATCTTGGCCATCCTTATGCTGGTGACATCGGCGCTCCTGGCGGGCCTTTCATGGGCTTCCTGGCGCTTCCGCCGGCGGCCGTAACCGAATCGGTTCGGCTATACGCAGACCTTCAGGTAGATGCTCGATGGCCTTCGAGATGCAGGTCGTAAGTTCGGCACCCCTGACGGGGGAAACCGATCCGCGGCGCGCCGCCCAGGCGTTCTTCCAGCTCATTGGCTACACGGCTCGCAAGGGTCCGGACCATGGCATTTCCTTCCGGGTGTTCTACGACTGCTTCTTGCTCCACCCGCGCAAGGAATGGACCGTCGAAGAGCTAGCCCAGGCATGCGAAACCACGATGCCGAGCATCTACCGCCACCTGAACAAGCTCAAGGACCTCGACATCATCGAAGATCTCTACGTTGAACTGGACGGCGACCGCAAGCGTGCTTTCCGGTTGCGCTACGGCGACTTGAGCAAGGCGTGGAATTTCGCCGAGAGCCATTTCCAGCTCGCCATTGAGAACTACCGCAAGACGGTGGATCACATCGAGGCGTTGCTGCAAGACGCGCGCTAGAGTAGATCCAAGAACCGCTCGTGTAGGCGCGTGTCCGGCGTCAATTCCGGATGGAAGGACGTGCCCAAGATGCGGCCGGCTTGGAATGCGACGATTTTGTCATCGAATGTCGCGAGCACATCGCCCGTGACGTCTTCGTAAGCCGGCGCCCGGATGAACACGGCCGGCATGGGTCCAATGTCGGCCACATCCAGCATGGCTTCGAAGCTGTCCTTTTGGCGTCCAAACGCATTGCGATCAACGGTTCCCTTGATCAATCCGAGCAAGCGGATGTCCTTGTCGTCGACGTCGTGGCGCGCCGCATCAGCAAGTAGGATCATGCCCGCACAGGTGCCAAAGACAGCGAGGTCCTTGCCGCCGCGGGCCACGACAACATCGTGCAGCCCCGTGCTGCGCAAGAGTCGACTGATCGTCGTGGACTCGCCGCCGGGCAGAATGAGGCCGTGCACGCCGTCCAGATCGGCCGGATTGCGCACGGCGACGACTTCGATGTCCATCGCCTTGGCGCGAGCTGCCGCCTCGATGGCCGCCGTGTGTTCGCTGACGGCGCCTTGAACCGCCAGCACACCGACGCGCTTCAACTGGCCTCCTGCGTGATCGTCAGGCGACCTTCGTAGGCATGACCACTGTAACTGTTGACGCGAACTACGTACGCCCCGGGCGGCATGGTGCCAAGGTTCTCGCGGTAGCGCGTGCCGATTTCGTCCGAGTACGGACTTCCGATGCTCCAGACTTGCTGGCCGGCGGCGTCGAGCACCGTGATGTCCATGTCGTCCTTGAGCGGGTTGGTCGTGCTGGTCTGCTCCATGCGGATCGTCAAGCGGTCTGTGAGATGACCCAACGTGAAGGGCACGTCTTGGTAGTTGACGCCCGCCGTGGATGGCACCGCGCCGGTCAGAAGCCCCGCATGGAAGGGAATGGAAAGCGGCGTACTCTCTTCTTCCAACAAGGCCCACGTCCGTGCTTCGGTGCATTCGATGTTGAGGCGCAACGCGCTGGGATAGGTTTCACCCCAGAGAATGTCAGGTCCCTGCGATTCGGCATCATCGAGCACGAGGTTGGTCAACAGCAGGCGCAGGGTGTCGCCCGCCTCCAACACCATGCCGCCCTCCGGCATCACGAATCGTTCCTCGTAGCTGCGAATCGTGGCATCGCCAATGGCCGAGGCGTACTCAATGGCGTAGCTTTCGATGAAGCCGCGGTTCGTTCCGAGTTGGTTGAAGAAGTGGTAGCCCTCACCGGGGCCGCCGCCGATGACGATGGGTGCGGGCATGTTGTTGCCTTGCGTCCAGAATGCCAAGGTTGCGTTGCCTGTGACGCGGACGGGCGTCTCGAATGGCCCGAAGGTCCATTCATCCAAGTCGTTGGTCAGGAAGGCCTCAGCAAATCCGTTGCCGGCCGTCGCGCCGTCTTGTTGCGGTGCCACGTAGAGCCCATGATCCGGCCCAAGCCACAGCGTGGTCTCTCCAGTCCATGCGCAGGCAGGCTCGCCGCTAGGAATCGGCCCTTGATCTTCAGGGTCGTCGAGGCACCCTGCCAAAGGCACCAGCAACAGAAGGAGCAGTCGCTTCACGGCGCGTCGATTCCGAGTCGAGCCAAGGAGCTTGCGCAAGGCTACATAGCCCACCGGCGTCGCCAGCTTGTGGAGCGACGAGAGGCATTCATGGCCTTGGTCGTCGTCCAGATTTTGTACGGCCTCTTGCCCGTGGCGGGCAAATCGGTCTTTCCCGAAGTGGCGCCACTGGCGATGACGTCCTTACGCGTCGTCGGCGCTGCCAGCTTGTTCGTCGCATACCACGTGCTGCGCGGCGGGGATTGGCCGGCCTGGGCGCTGTGGCCGCGCATCGGTGCCTTGGCATTCTTTGGCATCATCGTCAACATGGGCCTGTTTGCCATCGGACTGCAATGGACCCATCCCGTCAACGCGACATTGATCATCATGATCATCCCGGTCGCGACGTACCTGATTGCGGTCTTGATGGGCAAGGAATCCATCGGCCCTCGGCGCTTGACCGGCATTCTCCTTGCCATGGCCGGCGCCGTGTATTTGATCGGCCTGTCCGGCGCCACCGCCGATCGACAAACCATGCTCGGGGACGTCTTGATTCTGATCAACGCCCTCAGCTTCAGCCTCTACCTTGTCATCAGCCGTCCACTTGCCAAGGAACACGGCGCCAGAGCGCTCACGGTCTGGATGTTCGTCGCGGCCTCCGTGCTCTTCGTGCCCATTGCATGGAGCCTCGACACCGTCGGCCAGATTCGCATGGCGTCGACGCCCATCCACTGGTGGCTGGTGTTCATCGTCATGGGCCCGACAGTTGGCGCCTACCTCCTGAACACGGCCGCCATTCGCAAAGTCAGCAGCAGCACGGTCGCCGTGTTCATCTATCTGCAAACCCCGATTTCGGCGCTCGCCGCATGGTTGATTCTCGCCGATTTACCGAGCTGGCGGATTCTGCCGTCGGCCGCGTTGATCCTGGCCGGCGTGTACGTGGTGGCGCGTTTCAGCGAACGTCCAGCACCAATTGATCCTGTGTCGCCGCCGCCACCTGGGCGGGCGTGAAGGGCAAGCGAATCCAGTCCTTCTGGGCATACCTCAGGGTCTGATCAGCAGCGAATGGACTCGCAGGATCACTGCTTTGGCTGTAGGCCAGCAGCGCCTCGGCGACCACGCCGCCATCCCAGGTCACGGTCTGGATGTACGAGTTGCCGTGGACCACGTCGCCCCAGCCATCGGCAGACCATTCGAATGTGATGTAGCTGGGCGACCCCAGTTCACTGCGCGCCCCATGCACGGGAATGCAGTCTCGACCACGCTCGACGCAACGAACATCTCGCACCGGCGCATCCAGGGGAATGCCGGCGCCGTCCAATTCACGAACGGCATCAGCCAACGCGCGAACAGCGCGGGGATCTGCCCCGATGTAGTCGGTGGGCGTCGCGACCGGATTTTCGGCGTCAAAGGGTGTCGCCCATGTGGCTGGAGCCGCAAGCCAAAATCGCTCGAATAGGGCAAGGCCTCGGGCATCGACGTCGGCGGTGCGATCCCAAGCGGCCAGGACCTTGCACGGCGTGTCGAAATCGATCACGGCCCCGTCGGAAGCGAGGCCGTAGCCGACGGCGCACGTTTGTGAAAGCACGTTGTCCAAGGCGTCTTCTGCGGCGTGAAGTCGACTTGAGAAGAGCCCGTCTTGGAGTTCTTCCAGGCTGAGCGGTCCATCAGCCAACATGTCGTCAATCAGCACGTACCCCATGCGAGTCCTTTGGCTGCGCTCGGATTGCTCGGTACCAATCATCCGACCGTAGCCCTCCAGGGCGCCGTCTGGATGGGGCAGCCAGTAGGAATCGTTGCTGTTGAGCACCCAATCGCTTCGCGTGGTGCGCGGCATGTCGCTGGCCGGCAGCTGCCGGCTGCGCCAGTCACAATCGCTTGTGGAGCCGTCAAAAACGGGAAGGTTCGCGGCGGCAGTCAAGGCCTGCCCGACGACTGTGTTGCACGCATCCCAAAGGGCGTCCGGGACATCCGGTACGACCGAAATGTCCGCGTAGAATGCGTTTCCATGCCGATCGGCGGCAATGGTGTTGACCCACGGAACACCGTGAACATCTTCCAACGCCGTTTCGATGTCGCCGACGCTGCCCGCCGTGCCGAAGGCGAAGAATTGTTCGAAGATCCGTGGGTTCTCCGCATTGGCATCGCGGATCGTGTACGCCGTGGCAGGGGTCCACATGAGGCCCACTTCGTCGCCGGCCGGACCCGGGACCCCGCCGACGGCGGCGTTGGCCGAGAACTCGATGATGGGACCGTAGTGGCTGAAAGAGATGCCATGTGTCTCCGTGACCAAGCCCCCAGGTCGCAGCACGGGGACCTCGACTTGCTTGACTTCGATGTCGCGAATTTGCCCGTCGTGCAGGTATTGCATCGGATTTCCCGGCACCAGTTTCAGTTCGTACGCACTGAAGCGCCATCCCGTGCTGACCGTGTGCGTCCAGGCGATGTCCTCGTTGAATCCAATGAGGACCAAAGGCACGCCGAGCAAGGCCGCGCCCATGACATCGTATTCCCCGGGGACCGTAATGTGCAATTGGGCGAACCGTTCCGGCCCATGCCAGGAGAAATGCGGGTTGCCAAGAACCATGCCCGAGCCGCCCGTGGCGTCGCTGCCAAAAGCATAACCGTTGCTGCCAAGGCCAAGATTCTCGGGTGTCGGCCAGCGTCCAATCGGCACATCATCAGCGAGTCCCGGCAGGGGCGACGCATCGACCATGTAGGGAGCGAAGAACAGGCTGCTTGCCAAGAGTTGGAGCTTGTTGACCCGGCGTTCCATGTCCGCCTCGGTGATGGGGCGCAGCCATGGTGCCTCCCGGCATGCCTCGTGGCGGCCTGCGGGCAAGTCATCCAGGTACCGATTGTAGCCTTCCACGTAGCCCGCAAGAAGGTCTTGACCACGTGGATCGTCCCAGTGCGCGCTGCTGTCGATCAAGCCGTTTGCAGGGTCCTGGAAAATGCGGTGAAACGTGTCACTCTGGATGTTGGTGTAGGTCTGCCCGTTGCTGCTGATTTGGTAGCTTGCGGGGCCAAAGTAGCGGCTGCGTTCGCCGGCCACCGTGACGTATTCCTCGGCCAGCATGCACAGGTTGTCATTGGCCGCGGCCCAACCCGCGCCGACGCCGGCACCATAGAACGTGTCACTGGTGATGTGGGGAATCCCGTGGTCGGTCCAGGCGATGGTCACGCCGCCAAGATTGACGTCCGGATCCTGGCCGCCGAGGCAGCCCGCGAGGGACACAAGCATGAGGGAGAGGAGAAGGACGCGCACAAGGCCGGAGCCGCCGGCGCGTTTGAAGGCGTTGGGCCCTAGATGCCGCGTTCTTCGCAAGGCCCCACGGGCCTCGGTCCCAACGCGACAACTTCGCGTTGCTCAGATGCCGCGTTCCGCGTAGCGGACCGTGACTTCGTCCATGTTGCGGCCGACCATCGGCTCGCCGAGGTTCTTGCTGACCTCCGCGACGACGTCCGGCTTGTCGAAGTTGGTGGTGGCTTCGACGATGGCCTTGGCCCGCGTGGACGGGTCGCCACTCTTGAAGATGCCACTGCCAACGAAGACACCGTCGCTGCCCATCTGCATCATCAGACTGGCATCCGCCGGGGTTGCGATGCCGCCGGCGGTGAAGTCGACCACGGGCAGGCGACCCATCTTGTGGATGTCGCCCAGGACGTCGCGGATGTTGCCAACGAGCGTATCGTAGTCGATGCCGCCGTAGGCTTCGGAGAGGTAGGCATTGTCCAGGGCCATGCCATCGAGGACCGCCTCGTTGAGGGGGTCGTAGCGGCCGGCGTAGTGCTCCGCCAAGTCATCGAGCTGGTGCGCTTCCATGTCCTGGACGATTTGGACGCCGCGAGTCATCATGCGGCGGTGGCGCATGGCTTCGACGATGTCGCCGCTGCCGGCTTCGCCCTTGGTGCGGATCATGGCGGCGCCTTCGGCGATGCGGCGGACCGCTTCGCCGAGTTCCGTGCCACCGCAGACGAAGGGCACGGTGAAGTCGCGCTTGAAGACGTGGAAGAACGAGTCCGCCATGGTCAGGACTTCGGACTCGTCAATCATGTCGACGCCGAGCGTCTCGAGGATTTGGGCCTCGGCGAAGTGACCGATGCGGCACTTGGCCATGACCGGGATGCTGACTTGGTCGATGATCTCTTCGATCATGGACGGGTCGCTGGCACGGCTGACGCCTCCTTGGGCGCGGATGTCCGCGGGGACGCGTTCCAGGGCCATCACGGCGACGGCACCGGCGTCTTCTGCGACGGCGGCTTGCTCCGGGTTGACGACGTCCATCACGACGCCGCCCTTCTGCATCTTGGCGAAGCCGCGCTTGACCAGGTCGGTGCCCCAGCGAAGGGATTCCAGGTCGAGGTCCTTGCTCATGGGCCGGGCGACTGGGCGAGGCCATATCAACGTAGGCCCGTCCTTTGGCGGGCCCCTGATGAGCGCCGGCGGGCTCGGCGGCTTGTCTCCAATGATGAGGTTATCCCAGGGTGACCGCCTGATACGGAAATGATCGGAAGCTCAACGCTGAGGAGACAACGAACAACGTGAGGCGTCGCCGCAGCGTTGTGATGGCGGTGCGTAGCACCGTCGGACCAACGCTGAGGAGACCGGTCGGGTTTCGGCTTCGCCGGAATCAAAGGAAGGAGAGGAGAAGGAGCGTCCGCCGGCTTACTTGCGGCGGATGAGGGCGATCGCCACGAGGCCGACGGCCAGCACGGCGAAGCCCACACCGGGGCTCTCTTCGACCGGAGCCGCCACGTCGTCAGTGGTGTTGGTTTCGGTGTGCTCATGGGGCCCTTCGCTACCATCATGGTGATGGCCTTCGTGACCCTCGGCATGATGCACCATGACGTCCAGCGGCACTGATTGGTAGCCACCCAGGTCACTCCAGAGTGTCAGGGAGCCATTGTGCGTGCCTTCGACCAGGCCCTTGACGACGAATTCAACTTCGCGCACGTCGCCGGCGGCCAGAGCGACCCCATCCGGACCGGACACCTGCGCGCCGGGCGAGGCCACGCTGAACAGGACGAATTGATCGAGGTCCGTCGGGTTCGTCAAGGTCACGGTGATGTTTTGCGACGCACCCTCATCGAGGTGAACTTGACTGGGGTCCGTCGACCGCAACAGGTCGGCAGGCCCTTGGAGCGTGTACGTACCCGGAGCGGATGAGGCAGTTGGATCTCCGCCATAGGGGGCCGATTCGCCAAGCGCAGTCATCCAAGTGCCGGGGGCGACGTCGGCCGTGCTGCCGTCGTTGGCTTGGCCAATGATTTCGATGTTGCTCAGTTCATCGCCTTGCTGCACACCGAGGGTGGCGTAGTGCAGCATGAGGTCGAACGCCTTGGGGTGCCCGTCTTGTACGTCGAACGGCCCAAATGCGGCGTCAAAATTGTGCGCTTCAATTGCGGTTGTGCTCGCGGTGAGGAAGTATTCATGCGCGGTGCCCCCGACGTTGAACCGGATTCGGTCGGTGGCCGCTTCCGTGGCGTCCGTTTGCCATGTGAGGCGCATCCAAATGACGGGCATGCCAGTTTGATTGCTCGCTTCACGAATGTCCAACGTCAGCAGATCGTGTCCGCCGCTTGCGGCCAGCCCGGCTTGGGCGCCCGCGTCGTAACTGAAGAATCCGTCATCGTCCTCGAGGACGCGAGTGTCGATGCTGCGTGCAGGGGCGGCCCCGTGAGCACTTGCAAGTGGCGCCGCCAGCAGCGTCAAGGCAACGAGAAGCAGGATGGGAGCAGACTTGGTCATGCCTCGAACTGAGGCCTGCTGAGATTTAGGCCTTGTGCCACTTTTGACCAATCATGGGCGTGTCTGCCACCAGAAGATGCCACCCAAGGCAACCAGGACGCCGGCGACACCGGCCAGGTACTCGATGGGCGCATCGATGGGCGCTTCCGGGATGCCCGCGAGGCCTTGGATGTTGGGCAGGTCACCCGCGCCGCCGGCGACGCGGATTTGCGCCTTCATGCCCATTTGTTGGTGACTTGGCAGCCCGCAGTGGACCAGAAGCGTCGTCGGTTCGGCCGGCAGGACGAAAGAACCACTGATGCGGCCCGGGCCGTCCACTTCCAGGAGGAACGTGCCATTGGGCCAAACGTCGTGGACCATCCACATGTGACGCACGTCGTCTTCGTTGACAAAGGTCACATCGACTTGCGTGCAGGCAGGCAAATCGAAGTCATAGTCATCATAGCCGAACACGCGGCCGGGTTCGATGACATGGTCGCGGCCGCCGACGACCGTCATGGTGTGCACGCCCGCAATCTCTGCACAGCCCGGCGGCGGTCGGAGGTTTTCATCGTAGACGCGACCCTGTTCTTGGCTCGTGTCTCCAGCCTCCTGTGCATGCGTGGCGCCGGCGATCGCGACGAGCAGGAGTGCAAGGAACAAGATGCGCTTCATCGTCGCCTCCAAGCCAGCACAATCAAGGCCAACATGCCGGCAAGGAAGGGAGCCGGCGCTTCTTCGGCTTCGGCGGGCCGCCCCCAGATGTCATTGTCCATGGCGCCGAAGACCGGGACCTCGCCGCGGTAGTAGGCGTCCGTGAAGAACAAATCCCAGCCCATGGCGTTCGTCGTTGGCAACATCGTGCGTTCATCCTGGAAGCCAAGATACACGACTTGGGTGATGTCGCCGCCAGGGCCGATGCCGTCCGTCGTCACGGCGTTTTCGCGGTGGTCATGGGCGAACCACACGCCAGGCCCGTAGCTGTCCAAGCCGTTGTTGACCGTGTTCAATTCCAAGTCGACGCGCTGGGCTGCCGTGATCGTGAAGACATCCCTTTGGACTTGGGCGACTTCCAGCAAATCGACGCCGTCGTAGGCCGTCGCGGTCGGTTTGTGCCCGTGCAAGTGCAGACTCAGCGTTTCCTTGCCCCCGTTGAGGACGCGCAACTTGATGCGTTCTTCTTCCTCGACCGTGATCAGGCTCTCACGCATCGTGTACGGGAAGCTGCGTCCATTGAGCAGGAAGTAGTCGCTGCTGGCGTCCGTGACATCGTAGTCGTTGTGCAGACTCCAGGCCAATTCGCGCGGATCGTTGGAGTCGTCGATGCGGTCGTTGAGGTCGCGATCCACGTCTTGGTAATGCAAGTCGAATTCGCGATCGTACGCCTCGCGGCTGCTGACACTTGGCGCGCGCACTTCGCCGGCGCCGATGTTGAGCGTCTGGACCCAATTGTCAGGGCGCTGCGGTTCGATGATGAATGCGCCGTTGAGACCCATTTGGACATGCACATGGGGGTGCACATGGCAGTGGTAGAACATGGTGCCCGGGTGACGCGCCGCAAATTCGTACGTGTGCGCGTTGCCGGGCACGGTGGCCATTTCACTGGCAATCGGGACGCCGTCGTTGCCGGTTCCGTCGGGTTGCTGGAACGGGTGATCGACGCCGTGCAAGTGAATGGTGTGGGGCAGGTAATGCGTGTTTTCGAGGGTGATGCGGACCTGGTCGCCTTGTTCCACGCGGATGGGTGCGCTGGGCATCCGCCAGAATTGATCGACGAAACCGCTGTGGTATCGCGTCGTCTTGGGCGCGAAGACCCAGAAGCCGGTTTCAACGCCGGGTGCGATTTCGAATGGCGGGCTCGCGATGGCGTCGTCTTCCAGGTGCCAGCCATTGAGTTCGATGACTTCGAGGGTGATCTCGATGACATCGGGGTCGCCGTCGCCGTCAAGGTCACTGTGCTTGCGCACGGCATCTGGATGGAGGCCCATGTCCAGCAGTTCTTGCTCAGGGACGTTGTTGGTGCCGCGCACGAAAGCGGCGACGGCGTGGGGATTGTCCGGGTGACATTGCCGGCTTGGCAGGATGTCGACGCCGTGGAGCGTCATGGCATCGCGCCAGGCAGGTTGCGCGTAACTCAAGGCCGGGCAGGGGCGTTCCGGCCGTAGCTCTGGGTAGGGTTCGGAAGGCACCGGCATGGGCGCAACCGCGTCGAAATCCGGGGCGCCGCCGGCGGTGTGTGCTTGGGCGAGGGGGAGAAGCAGAACGGCCAGCAGCAGGGCGCGCATCAACCGTCCATGTGGCCATGGTCCATGGAACCTTCGTCGTGTCCATGGTCATGGTCGTTGCCGCCGACTTCGAAGGGCACGTCGAAGGTGAGGTCCTGGCCATCGTAGGTGGTCAGGAATTGCAGGCGCCATTGTCCGGCGTGGATGAAGTCGGTCTCGGAGATGTAGACGCCGTGGCCGACGTGGCGAAGTTCCGGCTCGTCGCAGCCGCAGCCGTGGGCCATCATGGGCGCCATGGTGGCGTATCCGAATTCGCCGCCAGTGATTTCCAGGTCGGTGAGGGGCAGCATCTGGGTGCCATTGAGGTAGAATGCGACGACGAGGCGTTGTTCGCCGGCGTGGGCGTGGTCAAGGTTGGGTTCGATCACCTTCAGGCGTACGTCGCCGCCTTCAATGGCTTCGTGGACGTCGCCGGGGTGCGCCATGACGTCGCCGAAGCTGTTCATGGGGTTGTCGTACAGATCATCGCCGGTGCATCCGGCAAGGGTTGCGGCCAGGAGGACGGCCGTGAGGAGCTGAAGTTTCATGGGCTCACCGTTCCACGATTGACCAAGCTTTGCGCCTTTTGACGGTTGTCCTTTAGGAAGGAAGGTGCGCTTGCATGCCTTCTTCGACTTCGGCGCGCAGCTCCTTCTTGAGCCCCATGGCAAAGGCTGCTTCGGCAATCAGGAAGCTCGGCGCGACGAGCACCT